>PYEQ01000085.1 GCA_003017785.1 filamentous cyanobacterium CCP5
AGATGTGTATAAGAGACAGCGGTGACAATGTGGGCCTCAAGGTCTTCAAACCCCAGCAGGGACAGGCGGTTCACCATGAAGTCTCGGTAGGGCTTGAGGGTATTGGGCCAGTCTACTCCGTAGCCGGTATGGGGAATGGGCACCAGCAGGTACAGGGTCGAATGGCCCTCGGGGGCGCTGCTGCTGTCGGTGACCGTGGGATTGCAGACGTAAAACGGCGGATCTACCTGGTCTAGGGCTGAGTCATCCACAAAGGGGCGATCGCGACGGCGCACATGGTCCGAGAGGTAAATCTGGTGGTGGGGCCGGTCATAGCGTTTATCTAGCCCCAGGTAGAGCATAAAGGTGGAGCAGGAAAACTGCTGCTGGGCAAAGTACTCCCGGCTGTATTTTCCCCGCCCCTCTGGCGGAATTAAGGTCTGGACCGCCTGGGCAAAGTCGGCGTTGACCACCACCGCATCCGCTGCCACCCGTTCACCGGTGGCTAACTCAATGCCTCGGGCCTGGCCGTTTCGGTGCCAGACCTGGCGGACGGGAGTATTCAGGTGGATCTGTCCGCCGGTATCTTGGATGGCCTGGGCGATCGCCTGGGCCAGGGTCCGAAATCCCCCCTGGGGATGCCATACGCCAAAGGCCATTTCCAGATAGGGAATCAGGCTGAATACACTGGCGCTCAGGGTCGGGTGCATACCCAAATATTTGGCCGGATAGCTCAGGGCATACACCAGGCGATCGTCCCCAAAGGCATTCCAGAAATGCTGGTAAAGGGATTCCCAGGGGCGAAAGCTGAGCACCGCCGGTAGTTCATCCAGCCGCAGATAGCCCCGCAGGGGCCGGGCCGGTTCGCTCAGATAGGGCCCATAGCCCACGGCATAACGCTCGGCCTGGTCAGCGATCCAGCGGTCCATGGCAGCTGGCAGATCGCTGCGAAACTTGGCCAGCTGCCCCTTGAGCACAGCCAGGTCGGCGGTGAGATCGAGCTGACTCTGGTCCCAAAACCGCAGTCGGGTGTAGAGATCGAGGCGGGTGAAGGCAATGTAGTCGGCTCGGTTCAGGCCCGCACTGGCAAATAGCTGGTCGTAGAGCTGGGGCATTTGCAAAATGGTCGGGCCGGTGTCGAAGTGATAAGGGCCCGATTGCAGCCCGCCCATCCGGCCACCGACGCGATCGGCGGATTCGAACAGGTCGACCCGATAGCCCTGACCCGCTAGGCGGAGGGCGGTGGCGAGGCCGCCGGGACCGGCTCCGACGATGGCAACGTGCTGAGTCATAGCGGCTTCATGGCGGTGGCAAACGGTGGGCGATCGCTAACGGCAGAGAATTTCAATTTACCGTAGGGTATTAGCGTGACATCAGTAGACCGGTTGTAGGATCATCGGCTCAGGTCTGCCCTGGATTTGGACGAGAGAACGGCTATGGGTTCCGATGGCATCGACTGGCAGAGCTGGCAGAGCTTCAAAGCGGCCCAAAAAGAGATTATCCTTCCAGGCGGAGCGGTGGCTCATATTCCCGTCACCATTCGCTATATCGACGAGGGCACGGCCCAGCGGGGCACGGTTTTGCTGATGCATGGCATTCCCACCTGGGGCTATCTCTACCACGCCGTGATTCCGCCGTTGCTGGCGGCAAGGTATCGGGTGATTGCCCCGGACTTCCTCGGCCATGGCTGGTCCGATCGCCGCGATCGCTTCGATCGTTCCTTTCAAGATCAGGCCCGGATGATTGGGGCGTTGCTGTCTGCCCTGAAGCTGCCCCGGGTGGACGTGGTCGGTCACGATACGGGCGGGGCAGTGGCGCTGATGTTAGCGATCGAGCGGGCCCCTCTGGTGAACCGCCTGGTAATCACCAATGCGGTCTGCTACGACCGGTTCGACGACGACATGCTGGATTTTGGCCATCCCCTGCGCTGGCAGCCCCGGCCGGTCTCAGACCTGATTGCTGCCTTAGAGGAGAGCCTGGCGGCTGGTCTGGCGAACCCGGATCGGCTTACCCCAGCCTTTCGTGAGGGCATCATTGCCCCCTGGGCCAGCGAGGCGGGCAAGCTCAGCCTGCTGCGCAATGCCTCTGCCCTGAATGCCAACCAGACCATGGCCCTCGTCGATCGCCACGGCACCATTACCGCCCCAACCCTAGTGCTGTGGGGCATGGCAGACCCCTGGCAGCGACCAGAGGACGGAGCGCGACTGGCCAGGGAAATTCCTGGGGCCCGATTTCAGGCAATCAACCGGGCCTCCCACTGGGTGCAGCAGGATGCTCCGGAAGCTTTTACAGCAGCCGTTCTGGCCTTCTTGAACGACGGTCCTGGTTGAAATGGAGGACTGAGGGACGGGCTGGGCCATTAAATAACCCCCGATGCCAGTAGCACCGGGGGCGGTTTTGTATAAGGGATTCGGTATAGAAACTGTGTAGGTCGTCTGACAGTTCTAGAATGCCCTAAATGGATGACTCCCCCCAGCCTGGGACCGATAGATTTATCGGAAGTTGGCTAAACTCCAGGGCATATGAATTCTCAACAAAGCTAGAAAGAAAGCCCCAACAATAAACAGCTATGGCCGTCAGCGGCGCTGACCCTATAGGCCTGGGGCTCAACCGTAGTGGCCACCACCAGCATATCTTTATCAAAAATGGTGCCGTCAATGGTGCAGCTTCCCTCCAGGACAAGCAGATAGTTGCCTGTGTAGGTGTAGCTGTCTCGGGATGCACTCTCGATGAATTGAGAACTCATCCCCCCCTCCGGATCCAGGGGGACTTCGTAGACCTGCACCCCATCCTGGATGGTTTCGAAGGGATAGAGAGTCGTCAAATTGGGATCGGTCGTGTCAATCTGCACCGGACTGTAGGGCTCAATCAAATCGGTGTTGGCAAAGTCCGGCGGTGACGCGTAGGCCAGAATGAAAAAGCCGGTGCTGTCTGTAATTTCGTGCCCGCTGCCAGGAGGATTGAAATAGAGGGAACCAGTGGGGTAGATCCCTTGAGCGTCCGTCTGGGTTCCATCAATCGAGTACACCGACTCGGTCATGGAATGGTAGTGCAACCCTACACTGCCATCGGGGACGGTGTACCACAGGATGCTGATGTGCTCTGTGTCAGCGGCCCCAGAGAGGATCAGCTTCTCTAGATTGGGACGAAAGGTGAAAAAGTCGTAGCTTTCTGGACTGGCTGTGAGCTGGGTTAAATCAACGATGGTTGAGCTGCCTAGCCCGCTGTTGTCGTCGTGGAGAGCGATCGCCGGTTCTGTCATAGGAGTTGCTGTTGAGGCGTCAGAGCGCAGGCCCGGACTTGCAAGCATCACGAGCCCGAAGGCTGCTGCGAATGGAAACTGAATAGATCTCATAGCCGCCGATTCCTGGGCTGAAAGGTATGGGAAAGGATCCCAAAATGGGAAGGCTCAACCATACCACGGCAGAAACGGGCAAATCTGTTAGTTTCTGAGCATTTCTGAGCATTTCTGAACGCAGGTAGCCGTAATTACCGTTGGAAATCTGAGTTTGACCAGCAATCGCCCATATTCTTCTGTGTATGGGTTATTTATTCTGCCTAATCTGAACCCCTGGAATCAGCTGCTGCAACACTTCCCAGCGAGAGCAGTGCCAGTAGTCGACGTGGGAGCAGATCTTTCCGGTGTCGTCTAGCTTGAGCTCACTCCAGCCAGGAATCGACATTGTCGGCTGCCAGGGGAGCGGTGCCCGCCAGCTCAGGGTCCAGTGGGTCTCGAGGTGCTGGGGGGCGGTGGCTTCGATGCGGTGGAGATCCAGGTGAATATCCTTCAGCCAGAGATCGAGGGTGCCGATCATGGTGCGATAGCGATCAACCCCCCGAAATTCATTCAAGGGGTCTTTGAAGTAGACCCCATCAGCGTAGAGGTCGTAGCTTTGGTCTTTAGGAAACCGCTGGTAGTCGTCCCGGAGGCGATCAATAATGTTCATGGTCCGGTAGAGACTCCCAGACTATTTAATCAGGCCGGAGCGCAGAGCCCGAACGGCGGCCTGGGTGCGATCGTTGACACAGAGCTTATTCAAAATGCTGCGTACGTGGGTTTTAACGGTGCCCACAGTGATGTAGAGCTTTTCGCCAATGTCGGCATTGCTGCAGCCGGCGGCAATGAGTTCAAGAATCTCCAGCTCGCGGGCGGTGAGGGGATAGGTCTCAATCAGGTTTCTGTATTCAGAATCAACCGCTTCAATTTCAACCATTTCGGCTTCTGAGCCGACGCCGACTGGCTTGCGCACCTGGCCCAGCACGATGCTGGCAATGGTAGGGTCAATCCACGAGTTGCCAGCGGCGGTTTCTTCTACGGCAAAAATCAAGTCCTCGGTCTCGATGCCCTTGGTGCAGTAGGAGTCAGCTCCGGCTCCAAACGCCGCCAGCACCACATCTTCACTGTCATGCATTGTCAAAATCAAGATGCGGGTGTGGGCATTTTCGTCTTCGGCCTGGGCCTGACGCACCCGGCGAGTGAGTTCTATCCCATCCATGTCGGGCAGGCCGATGTCAAAAATAGCCACGTCAGGCTTGGTGCGCTCCACCAGCTCCACCCCCTGGCTGCCATTGGAGGCTTCCCCAAGAAAATCCATGCCGTGCTGCTTGAGGGCTGTACGCAGCCCCATGCGGGTGAGATTGTGATCTTCTACGAGGACGACTCTAATTGGTTCCATACAGCTATCTCCAATGGCACGCGTTAGTTATCTAATCTAGGGTCTCAAGCATAGACTCTTACATCATCTATCCTGGGATTGAATGGGAAAATCAAAGGGTAGAGATGCAGCCGCTACCGAGGATTTCTAACTGCCCTGATACCGGCTCTAACCCCAACAGCAGCAGGAATAGCGCCAATCAAAAAATCAGTCTCTCTGTTTCCTAGTCCCTGCTCCCTGGTCCCTGTTCCCTAATCCCTACTTCCTAACTACCAGTTGCCTATCTGCCGCGATCGCCAACGGACTATCCCTTAGATAGAGGATCATACTGAAGCTTCGTGAGACTGTAGAGCTATACCGTAAAACCGTAATAACTCTCATCATGGCAACTGGCTCATTCAGCGATTCTGTTCAGTCCTACCTTCGAGAAATCGGACGCATTTCGATGCTGACCCGGGAGGAAGAAATTGCCTTCGGCAAACAGGTGCAGGAAGGGCGTCGATTGCTGGTCGTTCGAGAGGAGATGGCAGACACCCTCGATCGCCAACCCACCCAGCAGGAATGGGCCGACCAGGCAAATTTGCCCCCTGATGAGCTAGAGCGACGGCTTGACATCGCTGAAAAAGCTCGTCGGCGCATGGTAGAAGCAAACCTGCGACTAGTCGTATCCATCGCAAAAAAATATACGAAGCGCAACCTCGATCTGATGGATTTGATCCAGGAGGGCACCATTGGCCTTCAGCGCGGCGTTGAAAAATTTGACCCCACCAAGGGCTATCGCTTCTCTACCTACGCCTACTGGTGGATTCGTCAGGCCGTGACCCGAGCGATCGCCGAAAAAAGCCGCACCATTCGCCTGCCCATCCACATCGTTGAAAAGCTCAACAAAATTAAGAAAGCCCAGCGCTCCCTGGCCCAAGACCTGGGCCGCAAGGCAACCTTGAGTGAAATTGCCGAAGAAATTGGAGCAACCGTCTCCCAGGTGCGCACCTATCTGGATCGCTCCCAGCGACCCATGTCCTTGAATTTGCTGGTGGGGGACAAAGGGGACACTGAGTTTGGTGAAATGCTTGAGGACACCGGCAACGGGTCTCCCGAAGAATATGTGGTCCAGTCCACTATGCACAATGACCTGTACAACATGATGGAGCGGCTGACGCCCCAGCAAAAAGAAGTGTTGATGCTGCGATTTGGCCTAGAGTCGGGTCAGGGACTATCCTTGTCTAAAATTGGCAAGCGCCTCAACGTCAGCCGCGAACGGGTTCGGCAGATTGAGCGGGATGCCATCAAGAAAATGCGCAACATGAGTACCGAGATGCGGGCCTATCTGACGGTGTAGGTTCTGGGGTCTGAAGCTATGTCTGCAGGTCAACCCCTTCCCGCCGGTTGCGCAGATCGTAGTAAAGCACCCCTTTTACCGTCTGCCAAAACGGCAGCACCAGCATGTTCCCCAAGATGCTCAGCACGATGCTGAGGCTATAAAGGATCCAGAATGCCGCCGAATCTGGAGTGACGCTGCCCAGGGTCAGCTGGGGAAACGTGTTTGTCACCAGGATCACCGGCAGGTTAATCAAAAACGCCGCCAGCACCACAAACTGAATTCGCACCACCGACAGCCGCGAGAGCATCCAGCTGCGGCCAATGCTGTCGCTAGCCGTCGTCTGAGGCTCAATTGCTAGGGGGACCTCCGCGATCAGCAGTCGAGCCACCAGCCAGATCAAGCCGATCAAGAAAATCCCTACAAATACCAGAACCCCGAAAGCAATCCCGACTCCCGTGCCGATGTCGGAGCCTAGAACCGCCGTGGCTGCCCCGCCCGTCACCAGCCCTGCGAGCAGCCCTGCCAGGCCACCAACCATGACTAGACCCAAGTAGGCCCCCAGAATGATCACCACCATCAGCAGCCCCAGCCCGAAAAAAGACCACAGCTTGGGGTTTACGCGGGCCTTTGCAACCTCCACCGACTCTGGCTGCTGCATCAGGTCTTGACAGGCCAGCCGCGACATCACCCCGGTCAGCATGAAATATTTGGCCCAGCCGTAAATTGGCACGAGCAGCCATAGATAGGCCCGCACCGATAAGCCCAGATAGGTTTTGAAGCGATCGCGGTAGAGCTTCAGCCCAGCGCTGACCACATTGCCAGGATTCAACGGGCCTGGAAAATCCGCTGACGATGCCATGTCTAGCTCCTAAAATCACCAGCCAGCCAGTACCCTGAGAGTATCCTAGAGTTTGGGGACCGGTCACCTTTTTTAGGGCAAATTCATGAATGTTCAGCGGTGGGTAGCCCGACGGGAAAAAAGCTGGCGGCAGCTCGAACGGCTGCTCAATCAGGCCGAAAAGCAAGGGCTAACGGCCCTGTCCTCAGACCAGATTCACCAGATCGCCAGTCTTTATCGGTCGGTTTCAGCGGATCTGGCCCGGGCCCAGAGCCGCTCCCTTAGCCACATCATCATTTGCGATCTGCAGGGACTCACTACCCGCAGCTACAGCTTGATCTATCAGGGCTCCCGTCGGCAAGAATGGCGGGCCCTGTTGGAGTTTTACCGCTATGGCTTTCCAGCCACCGTGCAGCAGACCTGGCCTTATATCGCGATCGCTACCTTGGTGTTTTGCGCAGGCGGGGCGATCGGCTGGTGGTACGGCTGGCAAGATCCGGGCTTTTTGGCCCTGGTATTGGGGGCCGACTTTGTCGAAGAAGTCCGTACCAGCCAAGACCTCTGGACCGTTTCAATTTTGGGGGTAGAGCCCATCGCCTCTAGTAGCATCATGATCAACAACATTGCCGTGTCTCTGCGGGCGATATTTGGTGGCATCACCATGTTCATGCCCGCTGTTCCCCTGCTGACTCCGCCAGGGGCCTTCACGGTTTATCTACTTGCCTTCAATGGCATCATGATTGGCTGCGTCGGTACCCTAGTGGCTCAAGAAAACCTGGCCTACGACCTGTGGGCTTTTGTCTTTCCCCACGGCGCTCTGGAGCTGCCGGCTATTTTTATGGCCGGAGGGGCCGGACTCCTGCTGGCCCGAGCCATCTTGCTACCAGGCCCCTACGTTCGTGTCGATGCCTTAAAGATCTACGGATTGCAGGCCGCCCAGCTGGTGTACGGAATCGTGCCAATGCTGATTATGGCAGGCATCATCGAAGGGTTTTTCTCCCCCCAGACCTGGATTCCCAACGAGATCAAATATATCGTTGGAGCCGCTGTACTCGTTGGCCTGGTGCAATACTGCCGCAGAAAGCAGCCAACCCCCTGACTGTTTTCTCTCAAACAGCAAAGCCCTACATTCCCCAGCCCTTCCCCCGTCGGCTGAGCGGAGTCGAAGCCAACGGGGGGGAGGACGTATGCCATGGCAGGTGGCAGACACTGTGTGATTGGGCGGTGTCTATGCAACGAGATCCGCCCACCATCAGCTAGCTGACCAGCTGATGGTGGCCTTGGGCCTAGTAGATGTCAGCAATGCCTAGGCGAGAGGCTAGCTGCTGCTGCAGCGGTTCAGGAATCAAAACCCGATTGACCGCATGGACTACGCCGTTGCTGGCTTCTACATCGGCCATGACGACGCTGGCGTTGTTAACAACCACACCCGAGTTTGACACTCGCACAGCTAAACCACCGCCGAGGGCTTCAACCACGCCAGTCGACAGCTGGTCAGAGGTGACATTCCCCGACACTACGTGGTAAGTGAGGACTCTCTGCAGCAAATCACGATTTTCTGGCTGTAGCAAGAACTCCAGGGCCCCATCCGGCAGCGTATTGAACGCTTCATTCGTCGGGGCAAATACTGTGTAAGGCCCTTCTCCAGAAAGGGTATCTGCCAGACCGGCTGCCTGAACCGCCTGAACCAGGGTGCTAAAAGAATCCTGGCTGCTGGCAATGTCAACCACGGTCTGAGCAGAAGAATCGCTCATTTCGCTGCCCATCGGATTGGCTTCAGGCTGCATCTCGCCGCCCATTTCGCTCCCACCGGTGTGGTTGTCAGCCACGAGCTGAGCCTGGGCCGGAGCGGCTAGCAGTACACCGGCTCCGAGAGCACCGGCTAGCAGAGCTATGGTTCGATTGAGTTGTAAAAAGCGCATATGTATGAATGTGTGTGAGCTACTTATTAACTTTAGTAAAGCTAACGAGAGGCCCCCTCTGTCACTAGGGGTGTTTTCGTTGGTAGGAGGAAATACTCGCCTGCTTAGCTCTGGATTTACGGGTCCACTGGTTCGCGCGAATATTTGTGGGTCGCTAATTCGGCAGTTTCCCTGACCCGCTTTGCTCGGGTCTCGGGGCGCTTAGCTTGAATAATCCGTTCCAGAATGCCGCGTTTTACAGAGTGGGGAAAATTCTCAAAGTTCGCCTCAGAGCCCGGATGGTTTATGAATGCCTCTGCTAAATCAGCTACCCTGGACGCGGTCATGGTTTTGGGCTAACCAATTGCGCCATTCGGCTAGGCTGGTAGGCTGCAAGGCGTTTTCGGGAACGGTCATGGCTATATCTGAACAGACTAGGCTAAAAGGGTTGTTGCGGTTCCAGAGTCGATGACCGATTTGATTGGGGGGCCTCGCTATCCCAGCTTTTTGCATTCGTTTGCGAAGCTGGCCCTAGCCAATATTATCTCTAACCTGATGGTGCCCCTGGCCGGGCTGATAGACACTGCCTTTCTTGGCCACCTAGCGGATATTCGCCACCTGGCCGGGGTGGCTCTGGCTACGGTGATTTTCAACGTCGTCTACTGGAGCTTTGGGTTCTTGCGAATGGGCACGACGGGCACCACCGCCCAGGCCCGAGGCCGATCAGACCAGGATGAAATCTGGCTGATTCCGTTACGCAATGGGCTGATTGCGATCGCCCTGGCCAGCCTGATTCTGCTGCTGCAGGTCCCCATTCGCACCCTGGGATTTACCCTGCTGGGGGCCGAAGCCAGTGTAGAGGCGGCTGGTATGGACTACTTCAACCGGCAGATCTGGGGGGCTCCGGCGGTGCTGCTAAACCTGGTGCTGCTGGGTTGGTTTTTAGGCCAGGAAAAAGGCCGCTGGGTGGTGCTGTTGTCGCTGGTGGGTAACGGCGGCAACGTCCTGCTGAACTATTGGTTTATCCGCAGGCTGGGCTGGGCCAGCGGCGGCGCGGGGCTGGCAACCGCCTTGAGCCAATATTTAATGCTGGCGATAGGACTGGGGCTGTTGCTGCAGATGGGGGGCTGGGACAGGCTGCGGCAGGTGGCCTCTAAAGCGTGGGATCCGCAGGCCCTGGGCAGCCTGTTTCGCTTAAACCGGGACATTATGGTGCGAACCTTTGCCCTGCTGCTGAGCTTTTCCCTATTCACCAGCTTCAGCGCCGGGTTAGGCACCGAGATTTTGGCGGCCAACACCCTGCTGCTCCAGGTGGTCACCTTTTCCGCCTACTTCATCGACGGCATTGCCTTTGCCACCGAAAGTATGGCCGGACGGCTCCACGGCGGTGGACAAGCCAAGCAGCTGCGATCGCTCCTGGCCATTGGCGGCATCACCAGCGTTGGTCTAGGCATTGGCTTTGCCCTCAGTTTTGGGCTGCTGCCAAAAACCCTGTTTGGCCTGCTAACGATCCATCAGCCGGTAGTTGATCGAGCCTCGGCCTATGTGGGGTGGCTGCTACCAATCTTGGGCCTCGGGGCGATCGCCTATCTACTCGACGGGTATTTTCTGGGGCTGACGGCGGGCAAGACCCTGCGCAACGCCACCCTTGTCGCTGCTGGAGTGGGGTTTTTGCCCCTGGCCCTAGCGGCCCGGGCTATAGCTAGTCCCCACCTGCTCTGGCTAGCACTGGCTAGTTTCATGGCGGCCCGAGCCTTGACCCTGATGGCGGCTGTGCCTAAGTCTCTGGGCAACCCTAGACCACCATTGGCCTAGGGTTGGGGCTATGCATGGGATGCATACCAATCATCGAACCTAGCGTTTGTACCGACTGGGTACCCTGTCTAGAGTAGAGATAGCTCCAAAGACTGAGGTCACACCATGTTCTGGATAACCGATTCTCTGCGGGCTAAAACCTCTGATTTTCAGCCCCAGCGTCGCCGCTTAATGCCAATAATGCGCGGATTTTGGCAGTTCAGCAATTTCTACGGCGAATACCATGCCCTTCCGGTTAAAGACAGAAGGCGCTACGTTCAGGATTTCGAGCACCAAAAGATTCAACAGCGAGTTCCCTGCCAGTAAAAACAGCTAGCCCCCCGCCCAGAAAATTTTCCAGACGGGGGGCTGAGTGAATTTAAGGCTAAGGAGAACTAGGCCATGGAATCGTCTGCCGAAACAGCTGCAAGCTGCTGCTCATAGGTGAGCATTTCGCCAGAAGTCAGCCGCTGCCAGTAGTCCTTCAGGTCAGCCGCCACTTCATTCGAGAGAATGTAGCAGCCCAGCAGGTTGGGGAAGCACATGCCCAGAAGCATCAGGTCGCTGAAGTCGATGATCACACCCAGGGTGCCGAGGCAGCCCAGGAAAGTGCAGAACACATAGATGAACTTAAAGACGATGATGCTGCGCTCGCCAAACAGGTAGGCCCAGGACTGGATACCGTAGTAGCTCCAAGAAATAATCGTGGAGAAGGCAAACAGGCACACGGCAATACTCAGCACCGCCGGGAACCAGCCGATCACGGTGGCAAATGCGTTGGCGGTCATCCCAACGCCGCTGAGGGCTTCCCCTGTATCCAGATAAACCCCCGACAGCACAATGGTGATGGCCGTCATGTTGCAAATCACGATGGTGTCGATGAAAGGCTCCAGCAGAGCTACGATGCCTTCACGCACCGGCTCATCGGTGCGGGCCGCAGAGTGGGCGATCGCCGCTGAGCCAACCCCGGCTTCGTTCGAGAAAGCGCTCCGGCGAACTCCCTGGACAATCAC
>PYEQ01000889.1 GCA_003017785.1 filamentous cyanobacterium CCP5
GGCCATGGCCAGCCAGGAACCGGCCCCCAGCAAACCTGAAAACACCAGATAGGGGCGGCGGCGGTATCGGCCAATCGGGAAGCCGTCGGAGACAAAGCCGAACACCGGCTTGATGGTCCAGGGCAGGGTGGCAATGCCGGTCATGGCGGCCACTTCTGCTGGGGTCAGGCCCAGGTCGTCTTTAAGGAAAAAGCTGACCGCCAGCCGCGCCAGCCCCAGGATGCCCTGGACGAAGTACACCATCAAAATGGCCGCTAGCTCCGTGGTCAGGGGCTGGCCCTGGAGCACGTTCTGTTCGACAAACTGCTTGAGACTGGCTTTAAGCGATGTCGTCATAGAAACCGAATGTCGCTGTAGAAACCGACGAAGTGACAATACATTAAGAAATGTCAACTAGCCTTCATGATAGCCCTTTGGGAAATTACGGTTCGGTCGGTTCGGTGAGAAACCCGCATGGAAGGTAGGGTTCTTTTCACTGGAGGACTTCGCTGATTTATCCGACCATAAGAACTGTAAGCAATCAAAGCGCTGCTGAAGAAACAACCGTTCAGGCAGCCAGAGCATTTGTAGGAGGTTTACATGGCTATTCGTTACTGGCAACCGTTTCAAGAAATGGACTATCTGCGTCGCCAGATAGATGACTTGTTTAGCGACGTCACCAACACCAATCCGGTGGACACCGCCTGGACCCCAGCCCTGCGTCTGGTTGATAGCGGCAATGACTATGTGCTGACGATGCAGCTGGCAGGGGTCGATGCCGACAGCGTCGATATCCAAGCTACCCGTGAGCAAATCGCGATCGCGGGTGAGCGCAAAGCTCCAGAACTGGCCGAAGGTCAGCGCTTACTCCATGACGATGTCCGCTACGGTCGCTTTCGGCGGGTCATCAATCTGCCAGACCCCATTCAGAATGAATTGGTTCAGGCCAGCTTTGATCGCGGCATTTTGACCCTGACTCTGCCGAAGATTGTCGAGGCCCAAAATAAAGTGGTCAAGATTAACCTAGGCCAGCTGAATGGTTCCGAAGCCCCTGCCATTGAGGCAGAATCCAGCGAAAGCTAGGTCTAGCGGCTGCTGTGAGCGTTCATTTCCTCTATTAAGACAACAAAGGTTCTCCAGGGGTAGGCCGTGCCTACCCCTTTTTTTGGGATGGGCAGCAGGGTCTTCGCCAGGGCTAGCCCTGGCGAAGACCCTACCCCTGGGAACGTGGCTGATATCCCCTTTAGTTCACATGGACGCCTGCAAAGAATAGCTTCTATAATCGCAACACTAGTCGCTGCCTTTAAGCTTTTTTTAATCTGGCGTCCCCCCTTACCTGCCCTATGGAACTGACTACTCTGCGTCAACGCCTTGATGAGTTCTACCAGCAGGTGTCCGGGGTGATTCTGTCCCGCCAGCATCCGGTGACCGGCCTGCTACCGGCCAGCACTGCCATCAACAGCCACGGCAACTACACCGACGCCTGGGTACGGGATAACGTCTACAGCATTCTGGCGGTGTGGGGCCTAGGCCTGGCTTATCGCAAGCTGGACGAAAGCCAGGGCCGCACCTACGAGCTAGAGCAGAGCGTGGTCAAGCTGATGCGGGGGTTGCTGTTTGCGATGATGCAGCAGGCCCACAAGGTAGAGCGGTTCAAAGAGCGCCAAGACCCGCTGGAAGCCCTCCACGCCAAGTACCATACCGGGACAGCGGCGGTGGTGGTGGGGGATAGCGAGTGGGGGCATCTGCAGCTCGATGCCACTTCTTTGTATTTGCTGATGCTGGCCCAGATGACCGCTTCTGGGCTGCAAATCATCTTCACCCAGGACGAAGTTAACTTTGTGCAGAACCTGGTGTATTACATCGGGCGGGCCTATCGCACCCCCGACTACGGCATCTGGGAGCGGGGCAATAAGATCAACCACGGTAAGCCCGAACTCAATGCCAGCTCCGTGGGCATGGCCAAGGCTGCCCTGGAGGCGATGAAGGGGCTGAACCCTGTCTCTTATACACATCT
>PYEQ01000086.1 GCA_003017785.1 filamentous cyanobacterium CCP5
GCTATCTCCTTCACGGCCAATTAGCGTAACCACCTCTCCCTCTTGCAAATCAGGCACCGCCGTCACGTCTAACATTAGCTGATCCATGGTGATCGTTCCCACCTGAGGTACCCTCTGTTCCCTGACCAAAACGGTCATGCGATTCGATAACGTCCGAGGTACCCCGTCAGCGTAGCCAATACCAGCAACGGCGATGGTCATTGGCCGAGACGCAACAAATTGATGGCCATAGCTGATGCCGGCTCCAGCCGGAACAGACTTAACATGAGTGATTCTAGCTTTTACCTGCATTACGGGTCGCAAGCTAATTCGATGGCTCAAGTGAGGAGCCGGATGTAGACCATAAATTCCTAGGCCCACCCGCACAAGATGATAGTGCAAAGCCGAATCCGTAAGAGCTGCCGCAGAGTTAGCCAAATGCTGGATGGGCGGCAATAAATCTGCGGCTTTGAGGCTGGTCAAAGCTGCTTCAAAGCGCTGATGCTGCTGCCGCATGATCGTTTGATCAAAACTATCGGCCGTCGCGAAATGGGAATATATACTGGCCAAGTCCAGGTGGGGCAGCCGCTTCACGAACTGGGTAAACTCTAGGGCTCCCTGCCAGGGAAATCCAAGCCGAGACATGCCAGTGTCCAGCTGTAAATGAACGGACAGGGGCCTGGCCAGGTGCAGCCGCGAGAGGGTCTCAGAAAACACCAGTGCCTGTTTAGGCGTAACCAGGACAGGCTGAAGCTGCCAGTGGGCGATCGCGGCCACCTCTTCAGGGCTGTGCACAGCTCCCATCACCAAAATTGGCGCTTGAATCTGAGCTTGGCGCAGCTCTATCCCTTCGGGCACGGTGGCAACTCCGAGCCAGGTAGCCCCCGCCTCTAATGCCGTTTTGGCAATGGCGATCGCCCCGTGGCCATAGGCATCGGCTTTAACCACCGCCATCAACTGAGTCGTGTCAGTCAGCCGCCGCTTCAGTTCTTTAACGTTATGCCTCAGGGCACAGAGGTCAATTTCCACCCAGGCCCGGCAGCACCGCATGGGAGCCAAGCCAGGGGTCTGATCCCAATCCAACATACACACTCCTACACCACATCTAGGGCTGTTCTGGTCCAAGCGATGAACAGCAATAGTCGAAATCTGACAGCGTCCAGTTCGGCCCTAAGCTAAAACACCCGCCAGTGTAGCAGCCCAAAAGACAGGCTATAAGGCTTGTGTGCTACCATCGGCCTAATATTTCCAAGTCATAGGCCAATGGGTAAGGTTCTGGTGCTCAACGCCTCCTACGAACCGCTCAACATCACTAGCTGGCGCAGAGCGATAGTCTTAGTCATTAAAGGCAAAGCGGAGCAAGTTGAGCACAACGGCAAGTTTATCTACACGAATCTTCCCCTGCCGACTGTGATCCGTCTACGGCACTATGTTCGCGTTCCTTATAAAGATATTCCCCTCCCCCGTCGCAATCTGCTCCAGCGCGATAGCCACACCTGCCAATACTGTGGGCATTCGGGCGACGGATTAACCTTAGATCACGTCATTCCCCGCTCTCGGGGAGGCCAGGACACCTGGGAAAACATGGTGGCGGCCTGTGTCCGCTGCAACGTTAAAAAAGGGAACCGCACTCCCCGAGAAGCTGAAATGCCGTTGCGTAATTCCCCCCGCAAGCCCCACAGCAGTCTCTATTTTGAGATCACTCGCCAAATTCGCAGCGGCGTCCACCAAGAATGGAAAAAATACGTCATCGGCTTTTAGCTGGCCTGTTCGGGAAACCGAGGGGTTCCCACGCCGCAAACTTCTCAGAAGCTGTTTAAGATAAAAGCCTAAGGATCTGATTTTATTAGTCATTTTCATTGAGCTGAACCTAGTCGTTGGCCATTCAGCTTAGGGGCTAGCAAAATCGCGAGTTGTAGAAATTCTGACTCAGGTCAGATCTACCTCCATGGAGGTGCTTTTCTAGGGTTCAATCCAGACATTGTCCACACAGCGTGATAATTCCGTGGCTAATTCTCCGTCTTCCGTAGCTGAAGCCAATCCCCAGGGGACTGTACAGATTGCCCCCGTGCATCCTGAACAGGAGGCCCCGATTCAGGCGATTCGTCAGCTATTAGAAAATCACGCTGGTGAGCGGCAGATTATCCTGCTGCAGGATTTTCCTGATCCAGATGCCCTTTCATCTGCATGGGCTTACTCGTTAATTGCTCGGGCCCACGATATTGATTGCGATATTTACTACGCAGGCACTCTTAGCCACCAAGAGAATATTGCCCTGGTGCGTTTGACTGGATTACCGGCTCGACGCTGGGCCGTCACCTCCGGAGATGGCCCGGATCTGTCTCAGTATCAAGGCGTGGTACTAATTGATAACCAGGGAACCACCTCCCATCTTTTTCCTCAGGTCAAGGCAGCCGGACTGCCCCTGGTGCTGGTCATCGATCACCATTCCCCTCAAACCAAGCTAGATGCGGAATTTGTTGATCTGCGGCCGCATATCCGGGCCACAGCGACCATTCTGACCCAGTATCTTCAGTGCGGGATGCTAACCCTTGATCGCAGCAATAGTAAACATGTCAAATGTGCAACGGCGCTGATTCATGGGCTTCGCTCAGATACGAATCAGCTGATGCACGCCTCTGAGGCTGACTTTTTGGCCGGAGCCTATCTCAGCCGCTACTACGACAGCCAGCTGTTGAGCGCAGTGCTTCAGGCTTCCCGTTCTAAACGGGTGATGGATGTCATCGAGCGATCGCTGCGCAACCGCAAGATTCAAAATAGCGTTTCCATCGCCGGGGTTGGCTACCTGCGCTACGAAGATCGCGACGCCATTCCCCAAGCAGCCGATTTCCTCATTACCGAAGAAAACGTCCATACCGCCGTCGTCTTTGGCATCGTCCACGATGAAGATGAAGAGCGCGAAGTGGTAATCGGCTCTCTGCGCACCAGCAAAATCACCCTCGATCCGGATGAGTTTCTCAAAGAAGCCTTTGGCCACGATAGCGAAGGCCGCTTCTTCGGCGGAGGACGATCCATGGCAGGCGGCTTTGAAATCCCGATCGGCTTTCTATCCGGCTTTTATGAAAACGGCGACTATAACCGCCTGAAATGGGATGTTTTTGACACCCAGATTAAGCAAAAGCTGCTGCGGTTGGTCAATCCCGAAGATGGTGTAATCAGCACCGACTGATGCAGATCGACCATGTCGGTCGGCCTAGAGATTCGGGTGTCTGTGTCCCACGCTTCTGAATTGGTGAAGATTCACGCGATAATTAGTCTACGTTTTTGCTGAGGTCGCTGTTCCAAGCGGCTTTGGCACCACGCGACGGGTTCGTTATCCCCGTTGGGAACTCAGTCTACCCATGGGAGCAAATCAATCATGACCGTTTGTGAGTATAGGCCCGGTCTGGAAGGTATTCCCGCCACCCAGTCGAGCATCAGCTACGTTGATGGGCAACAAGGGGTGCTGGAATATCGAGGCATCGGCATTGAGCAGCTGGCAGAAAAAAGCACCTTTTTAGAAACCGCCTATCTGCTGATTTGGGGTGGCCTGCCGACGCCCCAGGAACTGGAGGGGTTCGAATACGAAATCCGCTACCATCGCCGTTTGAAGTACCGCATTCGGGACATGATGAAATGTTTCCCGGAGAGTGGTCATCCGATGGATGCTCTCCAGGCCTGTGCGGCAGCACTGGGTCTGTTTTACTCTAAGCGGGCGCTGGATGATCCGGCTTACATCCAGGATGCAGTGGTTCGGCTACTGGCCAAAATTCCGACCATGGTGGCCGCTTTCCAGCTAATGCGCAAAGGCAACGATCCGGTTCAGCCCCGAGACGACCTTAGCTATGCAGCCAACTTTCTCTACATGCTCAACGAGCGAGAGCCAGATCCTCTAGCGGCGCGAATTTTCGATATCTGCCTCACCCTTCATGCTGAGCACACCATCAACGCCTCCACCTTCTCGGCCATGGTGACTGCCTCCACCCTCACAGATCCTTACGCCGTGGTTGCGTCAGCAGTGGGAACCCTAGCCGGTCCTCTCCACGGGGGGGCTAACGAAGAGGTGATCTTTATGCTGCAGCAGATCGGCTCCGTGGAAAAGGTGCGCCCCTTCGTGGAAGACTGCGTTGCTCGCAAATCCAGAATCATGGGCTTCGGCCATCGGGTTTACAAAGTCAAAGACCCGCGGGCCACAATTCTCCAGAAACTAGCGGAGCAACTGTTCGAAAAATTTGGTCAGGACGAATATTACGAAATTGCCCTGGAGCTGGAGCAGGCCGTTTCAGAAAAACTCGGTCACAAGGGGGTGTTTCCCAACGTTGATTTTTATTCGGGACTGGTCTACCGAAAGCTCGGCATCCCAGTGGATTTATTTACACCGGTATTTGCGATCGCCCGTGCCGCCGGTTGGCTAGCCCACTGGAAAGAGCAGCTGGGAGAAAACCGGATTTTCCGACCCACTCAGATCTACACGGGTCCCCGCAATCAGTCCTATGTGACCCTATCCCAGCGGCCCCAAATTTGGGACAAAAATGGACAATCTCCCCAGCCACTTACCCCCTGATGGGTCTGCCCCCCCTTTGCTTTCGACTTTTCGACAGACACTATAGGTCTAGTGACGATTTTCAGGAACTCCAGTCCCCCCATCTGCACAGGTGGGGGGCTTTTGTATTTGGAATTCGTACATAACGAGGAGCTATATCCCACTACTAAGGGATTTTATAGTTCAGGTCCAGCGATCAGGCGGACAAGGCGGTAAGATCAGAACCAAGATTCTTCATAAATATCTACACGCAAGGTCCAACCTATGAGTCAAGGCATCGACCTCCAGGGCAGTTTTGTCGAGCTGATGGTGAATCTCGGCATCCCGGCGGGTGCCGCCAAGGCATTCTGGCTGCCCCTGCCGATGACGCTGATTTTGATTGGTGCCACCGTCAGTATTTTTGTCACCGTCTGGCTAGAGCGAAAAATTTCCGCAGCGGCCCAGCAGCGCATCGGCCCTGAGTATGCCGGGCCTTTAGGTACCCTTCAGGCCGCCGCCGACGGGATCAAGCTCCTATTTAAAGAAGATATTACGCCGGCTAAGGCCGATCCCTATCTGTTCACCCTGGGGCCTGCCATTGTTGTGGTTCCTGTGTTTCTCTCTTTTTTGGTCGTGCCCTTCGGCCAAAGCCTGGTGATTACCGATCTGAACATCGGCATCTTTCTCTGGATTTCCCTGTCCAGCATTGCTCCCATCGGTCTGCTGATGTCAGGCTATGCCTCTAACAACAAGTATTCTTTGCTAGGAGGATTGCGAGCTGCCGCTCAATCCATCAGCTATGAAATTCCCCTGGCACTCGCCGTGTTAGCGGTTGTAATGATGTCCAATAGCCTAAGCACTATTGACATTGTTAACCAGCAATCTGGCTACGGTATCCTCGGCTGGAACATTTGGCGCCAGCCAGCTGGCTTTTTGATATTTTGGATTGCTGCCCTCGCAGAATGCGAACGCTTGCCCTTTGACCTGCCTGAAGCAGAGGAAGAACTAGTCGCTGGCTATCAGACTGAGTACACGGGCATGAAGTTCGGCCTTTTCTACGTTGGCTCCTATGTCAATCTGGTCCTTTCCGCCCTGATTGTTTCAATCCTTTATCTTGGGGGCTGGGAGTCTCCGGTATCGGTCACCTGGCTTTCAAACATGTTTGGCGTTAGTGAAACGGCCCCCTGGCTGCAGGTGATAACCGGTTCTATTGGGATTTTGATGACCATCCTCAAAGCTTATCTACTGGTATTCATCGCCATTCTCCTCCGGTGGACTGTTCCCAGGGTCCGGATTGATCAGCTCTTAGACTTTGGTTGGAAGTTCCTGCTGCCAGTCTCCTTAGTCAATTTGCTATTGACAGCAGCTCTCAAGCTCTCATTTCCAGTTGCCTTTGGCGGCTAACCCCTAGGCTCAGCCAAACTCTAAATTACAGCGCCACTCAATCAGCTCAATCTTTTTGTTCCAGAGGTATCGCCCATGGCAAGTTTTCTTAAACAGGTTGGCGACTACGCAAAAGAAAGTTTTCAAGCCGCTAAATACATCGGTCAGGGGCTTTCAGTCACCTTTGACCACATGCGTCGCAGACCGGTCACGGTTCAATATCCCTATGAAAAGCTCATTCCTTCAGAGCGTTATCGGGGCCGCATCCACTTTGAATTTGATAAGTGCATCTCCTGCGAAGTCTGCGTCCGGGTTTGTCCAATTAACCTACCCGTGGTCGATTGGCAGTTTGATAAGGCTTCTAAGAAGAAGAAACTAGACCACTACAGCATCGATTTTGGGGTATGTATCTTCTGTGGCAACTGCGTAGAGTATTGCCCCACCAACTGTTTGTCGATGACTGAAGAATACGAACTGGCATCCTATGATCGCCACGAGTTGAACTATGACAACGTAGCGCTAGGTCGCTTACCGTATAAGGTTACTCAGGACCCGATGGTGACTCCTCTACGGGAGTTTGCCTATCTACCGAAGGGAGTAACCAGTCCCCATGACCTACCTGCCGGGTCCCGTCGAGCCGGTAAACTACCTCAAGAAATCCTGGATGCCGAGACCGACGACCAGGAAGAAGCAACCGCCGAGTCTTAAGGCTTGGCAGAATTAATAATGGCCTATCGCGTGAAGGAGTGTGAGACTTGTGTCCTTAGCTGAAGGGGTTCAACTAGTTTCGTTTGGGTTACTAGCCGTTTTCATGGTGGTCTCTGCCTTAGGTGTTGTACTGCTTGAAAATATTGTCTATTCTGCTTTTTTGCTGGGAATGGTCTTCGTTAGCATGGCAGGAATGTATATCCTCCTGAATGCAGGCTTCGTCGCAGCCGCCCAAATTCTGGTCTACGTTGGCGCAGTCAATGTTCTGATCCTGTTCGGAATCATGCTGGTGAACAAGCAAGAAGATTTTGTGCCTGTGCCGCGGGCCTGGCTAGGTAAAGGTGCGACAGCGGCAGTCTGTGCCGGACTGTTTGCCCTACTCGGGACTACGGTACTGGGCACTGACTGGTCTTTGTCATCCGTGATGCCTGCTGGGGATGACGCGATTGTCTTGATTGGCAAGCACTTTTTTAGTGATTTTTTGCTGCCCTTTGAACTCGCCTCAGTACTGCTATTGATGGCTCTAGTCGGAGCCATCATTCTGGCTCGTCGAGAGTACTTGCCAGATGATTTGGTAACTGGAGAGGACGGCGATCCTTTACGGCTACCCGAGCGCCCCCGGGAGCTAGTTGCTGCGGGTGACGGCGATTCTTCAGGGGCTTCCTAGGGCTTCTACCAGAGTCGTGTTGTCGCCATCAATTTTGCTGAGGAATTTCCTGGAACATTGAATTATGCACCTTGAGTTTTTCTTGCTGCTGGCCGCTGCCCTATTCTGTATTGGCATTTATGGTCTGGTCACTAGTCGAAATGTGATTCGCGTGTTGATGTCAATTGAGCTGATGCTGAATGCTGTCAACTTAAACTTGATGGCGTTTTCCAACTATTTAGCTCCTGACGATGTGACAGGCCAGGTCTTTGCCGTTTTCGTGATCTGCATAGCGGCAGCTGAGGCCGCTGTGGGACTGGCGATTGTGCTGTCGATCTATCGCAACCGTGACACGGTAGATATGGAGCAGTTCAATCTCTTGAAGTGGTAAGTTGCCAGGGACGGCTCAGTTAGTGGGCTCGAAGGTCTTCAACTCTTTGGGATCCTTTGCTTAGAATGATTGAGATTCGCTCAAGAGCCCTGGATCGGTGCAGTTAAAGCAAGTCATTATTGTTCATAAAGCGGGCAATCGGCTGAGCAAGCAGTGGGCTGAGCGCTGTGCCCGGCAGCTTGAGGCACTCGATTGCAAGGTTCTGGTCGGGCCGAGCGGTCCCAAAGATAATCCTTACCCGGTCTTCTTGGCTTCGGCAACGCAAACAATTGATTTAGCGATCGCCTTCGGGGGAGACGGTACCGCTCTGTCAGCCGCCAGACATTTAGCCCCCGAGCAAATTCCGATTTTGGCGGTCAATGTAGGTGGACACCTGGGATTTTTATCCGAGTCTTCGGAAGAAATGGAGGACTCAGAAGCCGTTTGGGACAGGCTTCTAAACGATCGCTTCGCAGTGCAGCAACGGATGATGTTGTCAGCACAAATTTACCAGGGCAGCCGCACCAATTTAGAGCCGGTGAGCGATACCTATCTGGCTCTCAACGAAATGTCCGTCAAGCCAGCCTCGCCCGATCGTATGATTACGTCTATTCTCGAAATGGAGATCGACGGTGAAGTGGTCGATCAATATCAGGGAGATGGACTCTTAATTAGCACTCCGACAGGATCTACGGGCTACACCGTCGCCGCTGGAGGGCCCATTGTCCATCCGGGCATGGATGCGGTCGTGGTCACGCCCATTTGTCCGCTGAGCCTATCTAGTCGCCCCATTGTGCTGCCGCCGGGAGCCACGGTGAGTGTCTGGCCCCTGGCCGATCCGGACCTGTCTACAAAACTCTGGATGGACGGGGTGCTCGCCACGGCCATCTGGCCAGGACAGCGGGTGGATATTCGCATGGCCGAGCCCATGGCTAAGTTTATTATTTTGCGGCGAAATTACTCTTACTATGCCACTCTGCGCAATAAGCTGAGCTGGGCCGGAACCCGCCAGAGCTACACTAACAACCATCGCAATTGACAGACCTCAATTCGGCCCTCAAAACTGCTGGGTTGATTGGCCAGGGAAGCCTCGACGATGGCGGAGTTGCTGAATCACCTGCTGATGTTTCTGTCGGGTGAGCGGATAGCCCATTGCAAACAGGACGCTGAAAAAAATCAATATTGCTGGAACCGGCCCCATCATCAGGCGAATGGCCCATAGCGCAGAGCCTGGCTGGCTCACGGCACTAGCAACATATCCAGTCCAATCCAGGATTTGGCCTGAGAGAAATAGGGCGATCGCCAGTCCCAGCGGGCGCCCGCCAGCCCCAGTTTTTGAAAAAACACTAAGGCACTAAAATAAAGCCCCTCCCGCCGTTGTCCGGTTGCCAGTTCATCTAAATCAATCACATCTGGCAGCATCGCAAACGGCACCATGTAGAGAGTGGCAATGCCCAGTCCCGCCAAGACTCCCAGACCGTACATGAGGTTCACCTGATCGGGGCGTACTACCACTAACCCCAGCAGCGCCACCAGGGCAATGGGGGCTCCAGCCAGAAAAACCACCCGCTTATCGCTGCGTCGGCCTATCCAGCTCCAGCCGATGACCGCGACAATGGCAGTGCACTGCACCGCTAGAGCCATCTGAGCAAAATGGGTTGCTGGCAGCCCCATCCAGGCATCGACAAAATAGGGCAGCATCGCCGCTGTAATTTGCACACCCACCCAAGCGCATAGGTACAGCCCTAGAATGGTGCGAAAAGCTGGATTCAGGAAAATCCCCCGGATTTGTTGAATTAGAGAATGGGGATTCTCGTAGCGACTATCCGGTAGCTGACAGCGACTTCGCTGCATCTGCCAGTAACGGCCCTGGGTGCCAACAACACAGGCTCCCACGGACACAATCGAAATCCCCCCCGAGATCAGCCCCAGCAGCAGATATTGGGTAGAATCATCAGCCCAGAGGGCAAAAATCATCTGGGCCAAAACCATACCCAGGATACTGCCCCCAAGGCTGAAGGCAGACTTCATCCCAATTAGGCTGGTGCGCTCATCGTAATCGTCACTGAGTTCTGCCGCTAGAGCCGTAAATGGCAGCTGTACGGCAGTCATCGCCACCGACAACCCCAGCGATATCAGCAGGTAGTACGCAAACAGGCTGAACTGTGAGCCCACTGGGGGAATCACCCAGAGTAAAAAGAAAAAGCCGGCTAGAGGCAGTACACCCAGCAGCATCCAGGGATAGCGCCGACCCCAGCGGGTGCGGGTGCGATCGCTCAGCCAGCCAATTACCGGGTCGTTAAACCCATCCCAAATGCGCCCCAGCAAAAAAATTCCCCCAGCCAAACCTGGACTGAGTCCAGCGACCGTGGAGAAGAAATAGAGCATAAAAAAGGCCGCTATGCTCGCCGGAATCGACGCTGCCAGTTCCCCCACGCCGTAGGCCAGCTTGACCTTCAAAGACAGGGGCGGCAATGCCGGATGCTCAATCACCAGAAATTCCCTAATCTACGCGTTCAGAACAGCTAAAGCGCTACCCTGAGAACAGCTTTTCACAGTATCTAAGTCAAGATCTGCAAGCAGGCCACAAATCTTGGGCTGACTGATCAAATAATGCGGATGAAAGGACTTGAACCTTCACGTCCGAAGACACTAGAACCTAAATCTAGCGCGTCTACCAATTCCGCCACATCCGCACTTCAGCGCCCATTTTAGCAAACATTCGCAGATGTCAGAGGCGATTTCCCGGTAATCAGAACGGCTAAGCCAAATGCGCAGCTCCTGGCTGACCGGATAAAAACTTATTGAATCCCTAGGGTCAAACTACCGGAAGAAGCCTGGTAGCAGGCTAAGATTTAATACCAGACGAAGAACTATTATGAAGAAAGGTGTAATAGACACAGCAGCAAATCGACAGATGAGATCGTAGGCTATTTGCAATGTCGTCTAGGCTAGAGTCAGCCCCAGGCAGGTTTCTAGACAGCACTGATAATCTGCATAGAACGATCGGCTCGGTATCAGCTCTTGGCTGACCCAGTCATCAGGTAAACAAGGAGACACCTCTCGAATGGGTAAAGTAGTTGGCATCGACTTGGGCACTACCAATTCCGTGGTATCGGTCATGGAAGGTGGCAAGCCCGTTGTCATTGCTAACGCCGAAGGTACCCGTACGACCCCTTCAGTGGTGGCCTTCAGCAAAGAAGGAGAACGTCTGGTCGGGCAGCTAGCTCGACGGCAGGCGGTGCTCAATCCCCAAAACACTTTTTACGGGGTCAAGCGCTACATCGGTCGCAAGTATGCCGAACTATCTCCAGAGTCAAAACGAGTACCCTACACCATTCGGCGAGATGAGAACGGCAGTGTCAAACTACGCTGTCCTCGCCTAGAGCGGGACTTTGCCCCCGAAGAAATTTCGGCGATGGTGCTGCGCAAGCTAGCTGACGAAGCCAGTCGCTACCTGGGGCAGCCGGTGACGGGCGCTGTGATCACGGTTCCAGCCTATTTCAACGACGCCCAGCGACAGGCCACTCGCAATGCCGGCAGAATTGCTGGTTTAGAGGTGAAGCGAATCCTGAATGAGCCGACCGCAGCAGCCTTGGCCTATGGCCTCGATCAGCAGTACAGCCAGTGTGTTTTGGTGTTTGACCTGGGGGGTGGCACTTTTGATGTTTCCCTGCTGGACGTGGGGGACGGGGTGTTTGAGGTGCGTTCTACGGCTGGCGATACCCAGCTGGGAGGGACCAATTTTGACCAGGTGATCGTGGAGTGGCTGGCCGATCAGTTTCTAGAGAAAGAGGGCACAGATCTGCGCCGCGATCGCCAGGCCCTCCAGCGTTTGACCGAGGCCGCTGAAAAAGCCAAAATTGAACTTTCCGGCGTCGCCACAACCGAGATCAACCTGCCGTTTATTACCGCCACCG
>PYEQ01000890.1 GCA_003017785.1 filamentous cyanobacterium CCP5
ATACCGCCCTCTATCCCCAGCCCTTTCTCCCACGGGGAGAAAGGGAGCCGGAAAGCTTCTCTCTCCCACTGGGAGAGGGATTGAGGGTGAGGGGAAGAGCTTGGTGTCTGAAGTATGTAGTCCCTTGGATCGGCGAGGCGATGTTAGGGAGATTAAATACGTCTCGCTCGATCATCCTTGCTTTCTCGATTCAGGGCGCGGCGATCGGGCGCCCTTCAGGGGATTCCTGATGAAGCGAGGGGTCAGATGGGGATCGGATTGAGTCGTAATGTTTTGGGCTGCTGCAAGGACGCTTGGGCAGGTCGTTGCAGGCAGGCGGGTTCGTAGCGCTCTGTACTGTAAGATATCCTCTGGTTTTGGCGGTCATCTTCGGGATATTTGCGGAATGTGACCAATTTTTAGGATACAGGGGTATTTAAGTGGGATTACGGTGGGGGTGACTGCGGCTTTGCCGGTGGGAATGAAGCTTGTAAGTGAGGATCGGACTTCTCTGCGGTAACTAATCAAGCTTGTAAGTGAGGATCAGACTTCTCTGCGGTAACTAATCAAGCTTGAAACCTAGGATCTAAGCTTGTGATGTTGCAACTCAAGCTTGAAACCTTAGATCCAAGCTTGAAACCTAGGATCTAAGCTTGAAACCTGAGATCCAAGCTTGTGATGTTGTAACTCAAGCTTGAAACCTAGGATCTAAGCTTGAAACCTGAGATCCAAGCTTGAAAGAGAGGATCTGAGAGGTCTGTTGCTCTTGCAGAGAGGTGTGGAGGAGCGATCGCGCGGCTTAGTATTAGGTTGGGGGCGATGGTCCATCCGGGACAGGCATTTGCCATCGCACGGGTGGGAGGCAGATTGCGACTTGTCAAGAGTAGGGAATAGAGCCGTTGGATGAAGCTGCCCAATCCCAACTTAACTGTCATTGATGAGAGTAAGCTGACCGGCTACTGTTTGAATATGAGTCATTCTGATGGGCGAAACAAAGCCAGAGTCTTCCAGGCTGCCCTAGGGTTGACTCAAGACAATGCCGAAGAACTCAGGGCTGCATTATTACAAGCAGTTGAGGCTTATGAGGCGATCCCAGCAAAACGTAATCGGTATGGCCAAAAGTACGTAATCGATTTTCCTTTGGAGCGGAGTTTGCAAGTCGCAATCGTTCACAGCGTTTGGATAGTTAGGGATGATGAGACGTTTCCTCGGCTCGTAACCTGCTACGTATTATGAGGGCTAGCGAAATGAGTGATGACCTGAAACTGCTAGATGTCGTAGCTTTGCTAGAAGACTTGCCTGAACTGGGACTCTTTCGGGGGCAGGTTGGCACAATTGTCGAAGTTTATGAGCCGAAGGTGTTTGAAGTGGAGTTTAGTGACCTCAAGGGGAAAACCTATGCCCTAGAGACGCTACAAGCAAGTCAGCTAATTCTGCTGCATCATAAACCTCTAGCAGACTCGCGCCTCTCGGCCTAAACCAGCCATCTCACAGGATCTGCAAGGTCTATTGGTCTTGCAGAGAGGTGTGGAGGGGCGATCTGGCTTGGTCGCCCCCCGGCTCTTTTGCTAAAACTGAGGGAACTTTGCCCTAACTCCAGCCATGACCCAAGACGAGCTGCTGCGACTGATTGACCAAGCCGCTGAGGAAGGCTGGAAAGAACTCGATTTAGCAGGCAAAGATATTGAAGAATTGCCTTCTGAAATTGGCAAGCTCACCGAGCTTGAAAGCTTAGTCTTAGGAAAGCTTGATCAAACAACTTACAGAATAATTGGTAACCAGCTCAGCGCCCTGCCGCCGGAGATTGTCCAGCTCACCAACCTCCAATCCCTCGACCTCAGCTCCAACCAGCTCAGCGCCCTGCCGCCGGAGATTGTCCAGCTCACAAAGCTAGAGGAGTTTGATCTTCGGGGCAACCCGATTCCGATTCCCCCAGAAATTTTGGGGCCAAAAGAGTTTTATAAAGACCCAGGCAGTCTCCCCGAAATTCTCGACTTTTACTTTCAAACTCTAGACCCAGATGCCAGCGAACCCCTCTACGAAGCGAAATTTCTAATCATCGGGGA
>PYEQ01000891.1 GCA_003017785.1 filamentous cyanobacterium CCP5
GCTGCCTAACCTGCCCAGCGACTCCACTCCGGTCGGCAAAGACGAAACCGAAAATGTAGAGGTGCGCCGCTGGGGCGATGAGTATTTGCCTCAGCAGCCCGCCAAGCCCCACTGGGAAATTGGCGAAACCCTTGGCATTCTTGACTTTAAGCGCGCCGCCGAAAAGATTGCCCAGAGCCGCTTCGTGGCCCTGATGGGGGTGGGGGCTGCACTGGAGCGATCGCTGATTTCCTTCATGCTCGATCGCCATACCAAAGCAGGCTACTACGAGGTCATTCCTCCTTACCTGGTCAATTCGGCGGCGCTGACCGCCTCGGGCCAGCTGCCCAAATTTGCTGAAGAGAGCTTTCAGTGCCGTAACGACGACCTGTGGCTCACCCCCACCGCCGAGGTGCCCCTCACCAACCTGCACCGCGACGAAATTTTGAGCGATGAGCAGCTTCCCATTCACTACTGTGCCTACACTCCCTGCTTTCGACGCGAAGCGGGCAGCTACGGCAAAGATACCCGGGGCCTGATTCGACTCCACCAGTTCAACAAGGTGGAAATGTACAAATTTGTCCACCCCGACGGCTCCTTCGATGCCCTAGAGGCGCTGGTGAAGGATGCCGAAGACATTTTGCAGCAGCTCAAGCTGCCCTACCGAGTGCTCGAACTGTGTACGGGGGATCTGGGGTTCTCAAGCTGCAAAACCTACGATTTAGAAGTTTGGATGCCCTCTTCTGACAGCTATCGCGAGATCTCGAGCTGCTCCAACTGCCTCGATTTTCAGGCCCGTCGCGCCAACGTGCGCTTTAAGGTGGCAGGTCAAAAAGGCACTCAGTACGTGCACACCCTAAATGGCTCGGGGCTGGCCATTGGCCGCACCATGGCCGCCATTTTAGAAAACTACCAGGAAGCCAATGGCTCGGTACGGGTGCCGGAGGTATTACAACCCTACCTGGGGCGCGAGTACCTTTAGGCCCTGGCGTCGAATCTGAATCGAATACCCCGTTTCTAATCAGGCGGATTGCGTAGGGGCAAGCGGCGCTTGCCAAGCCAAACCGGTGGTAGCCTAGGCGAATTCAGGATCAAAGCGGAAAGCGATAGACGATCGCGCCTGTATCTTTGACTTCAAAGGTCGCGTTGAGCAGCTGAGCTTTTTGATCGAGAAACGCCTTGGCCTGCTCGATCGGCAGCTGTGCTGCCGCTGCAAACTGAATAATGGTGAGGTCTCCCGCCTGGTTTTGCAGCAGCTGTAGAAACATCTGCTCCTGCTGTAGTGATAGGGACTGGGACGATTGACGATCGCCGTGGCGCAGATTCCACGCTAGCCAGCCGCCCAAGGCCGTAGGCGCTAGGCCAAATAGCACTAGGGCAACCCCAGCTTCAGCGGAGTCTTCTAGTTCAAAATCTTCGCCGGACCCAACTGCGTATACAGCCGCCAGCAGCGAAATGGATAGCCCAAACAGCAGGCACGCCCTCGCCATCGTCTTCTGTAGCTGCTTCATAGCTGTAACCCCCATTGGCCTTGCTCAATTTTGGTTGCCATTGTAGCCATTGTCTTCCCGGGATCTCAAAGCCTTAGCTCTATCACCATTCCTATAATAGGAAACAATCTATTTCTCCTGGCTAGCTATGACCTACCCAACGGGACACTCCATTGCGCAGACTGACCCGCCGCGATCGCCGCGCGAAACGCTGCCAACCATGTACGATCTCCCCAGCGAATTTCCCGAGGAGCCTGGCTTGCCTGATGAATTTCACGACTTGCAACCCCAATTGCTGAGTCGGTCGCTGACCCTTGCTGACTACAATCGCGACCAGTGGTTTACCGGATCTGACTTAAACCTCTACTACGACGTTCACCATCCCCTTTGGCACAAGCGACCTGACTGGTTCCTAGCTGTCGGTGTACCTCGCCTCTACGATGGTCACGACCTACGGCGCAGCTACGTTGTCTGGCAAGAGGGTGCTGCCCCGGCAGTCATAGTAGAGTTTTTATCCCCCCGCACCGAACGAGAGGATCTGGGCCGCTTTTACCAAGATGCTGATCAGGTAAACAA
>PYEQ01000892.1 GCA_003017785.1 filamentous cyanobacterium CCP5
GCGGTCTTCCTGACCCACTTTCATTCCGACCATATCGCTGCGCTGCCTGAATTCAACCTGAATTCCTGGGGAGCTGGGAGGCCCAAGCCGATGACCGTATATGGTCCTGATGGCGTGTCGGAGGTGGTAAATGGCCTGAATACCGCTTATCGGCTCGACTCAACCTATCGGGTGGCCCATCATGGCGAGGAGCTTTTACCTCCCAAGCTTGGGGTGATGCAGGCTCAATTGATGGAGGTCGGCACGATGCTTGAGATGGGAGATTTGTCCATCACCAGCTTCCTGGTGAATCATGATCCAATCCGCCCTGCGGTGGGGTACCGATTCGATATCGGGGCAGATCCGTAGTTATTAGTGGCGATACAACCATTACACCGGGCCTCATCGAGGCCGCTACCGGAGCAGATTTATTACTTCAAGATAGTTTGTCGCTGCCGATTATCGAGACGCTTGAGCAGGCCTCAGCAGGGTCGCGATTTGGGAAGATTTTGCATGATATTCAGAATTATCATGCACACACGAGCGACCTTTTAGACTTAGTTGAACAGAGTGGGGTGCGGCAGCTTGCCCTTTACCATCTGGTGCCACCGCCTCAGAATGCTCTATTCAAGAAGATCTTCTCGCGGGAGCTGCCCAAAGGTGCCGTGATTACCCAAGACGGCATGATGTTTGAACTCCCTGCAGCCAGCGACAATGTGTTAAGGATCGATCCCTAGATGGGGGGTGAATTCAAAAAGGTGGGCAGATTGCTATGAATGTAATGCGTTAAAAATAATCGGGTATTTGCCTGCGCGCACAGCTAGCTGATCTGGCTTACGCCTATGCAACTGAGGGGTAATTGTCTAACGCCGTGTTGGACAGATGTTGGAGCTTTTCACGAAAGATCCGCTGAGGAATATTGTGGTGCTGCTTTAAGGCGCGGGCATTACCTGGCCAATCTGTAGCTTTAACGGAAGCCACTCCCTGGTGTTAGATGACTACACCGCCGATAGGAGCAAGGGGATAGTGATTGAGCCAATTAATCGGCCAGGGGCGGCGGCTCTCTATGTTGACTGTTTTAAGGGTCGCCCACATCCTAAACCTCTAGCAGAATCACCACACTCTTCGCGACTAAGATTGAAGCTGACTCTTCTGCAACCGCTATGGCATCTGCACTTGCGAGTTCAATCAAACTGCTGATTGTCGATGACGACCCGATGATGCGCTTGGGGTTGACGGCGGCTCTCAGCCAGCAGGCCGATTTCACCATCGTAGGTGAGGCCACGGACGGTCGCCAGGGCATTGAACAGGCTAGTACGCTCAATCCCGACATCGTGCTGATGGATGTGGGCATGCCGGGGATGGATGGCATCGAGGCGGCCCAGGCCCTGAAGGCGCAGCTTCCTAGCGTAGGGGTAGTGATGCTCACCTCCCACACCGATGAGACGGAGATCATCGCGGCCCTCTCCAGCAGGGCGGATGCCTACTGCATTAAGGGGACTGACGTAGAGGCGCTGGCCAATGCGATTCGGGTAGCCGCGTCGGGGGCCGCCTACCTCGATCCGCAAATTGCCCAGAAGGTGATGCAAAATTTGACCCCCGCTCGCCCTAAAACCCAGGGGAATGAGGGGCTGTTGAGCGATCGCGAGCGGGAAGTCTTGGCCCTGATTGTCGAGGGCCTGAGCAATACTGAAATTGGTCAAAAACTCTACCTCAGCCCCAACACCGTCAAGACCTATGTGAAGGGGATTATGAACAAGCTGGTGGTCAGCGATCGCGTGCAGGCCGCCGTCGCCGCTGTCCGTCGCGGTCTGGTCGATTGATGAGCGCAGGGCGTCGGAGCGGGCTAGATTATGCCACCAGGTCAGCGGATTGTGGTCATCGGTACCAGCGGGTCAGGTAAGACTACCCTGGCGCGGCAAATCGCCCAGTCGTTGCAGGTTACCCACATTGAGCTAGACGCCCTGCACTGGGAACCCCACTGGACGCCTGCGGCCCCCGAGGTGTTTCGCGAACGAGTGACCATCGCTCTGGCGGGCGATCGCTGGGTCGCAGATGGCAACTAC
>PYEQ01000087.1 GCA_003017785.1 filamentous cyanobacterium CCP5
CCTTATAGCCCAACAAACGCTGAAGGATGTCTTACAGCTCCAGTCGCCCCAGGTGGTGCGGCTCAACCCCCATCGTCCCAACCTCGACCTGCACGTTAAGGCGGTGGTCAGCGAGGGGCAGCGCAAGGGCGTGTTGCAGCGCTACCTCGATCAGCATCGTGATCAGGCCGGGTTGGTGTATGTTCGCACCCGCAGAGACAGCGAAGCTTTGGCCGAACGGTTGGGCGATCGCTACCGGGTAGCGCCATACCATGCTGGGTTGAGCAGCCGCGATCGCCGCCAGATTGAGGCCGACTGGATGGCCGACAAGCTGCAGTTTGCGGTCTGCACCTCGGCTTTTGGCATGGGGATCAGCAAGTCCAATACCCGCTGGGTGGTGCACTACCAGGCCCCCTGCACCATTACCGAGTACGTACAGGAGGTGGGCAGGGCTGGTCGCGACGGCAAACTGGCTGAAGCGCTGACCCTGGTCAGCGAGCCGACGGGGTGGCTGGAGCCGGGCGATCGCCAGCGGGCCAAATTCTTTGAGGCCCAAACTCAGACGCTACAGCTAAAGGCTCAGCGATTGGTGAGCCAGATTCCGCCCAGCGGCGATGTGCGCGACATTGGCCAGCAGTTTGAACACGGGGCTATCTCCCTATCGTGGCTGCACAGCGTGGGGCAGCTAGAGTGGGTCAGCCCGTTTCACTACCAGCTCACCAAAACGGCTCAGCAGCCACCAAGCTTGCAGGGGGCAGCCAGTCGGCAGATGCACCAGTTTCTGCACAGTCGCCAGTGTCGCTGGCAGGGGCTACTGATCGCGTTTGGCTTTCGCACCGAGGCGCAGCACTTGAGTCACTGCGGGCACTGTGACAACTGCGCCAGGCGCGATCGCTAGGGGCTAGATCTCCATTGGAGCTGCCATTATAGACGATTCCCATTCTGAGATACTTCGTGAATGCGCCGCAGACAATTGAACAATTATTGCCATCCTCCGTCTAATCGCCAGGGGCGCAAAAGCTCTTGGTCCCTGGGCACAAAGTTGCGTTCTGTCTGCTGATTCAAATCAGCAGAAATGATGGTTTTAAGGCTGAACTAGCAGTTTTTTTGATGGATTTCAACGGCCAAAGGTACAAATTTCAACCGTCTGCGTTTGATTATTTCAGTTAACTCCTCTAGCATGGCGAGGATACCCATACGGTCTCTATGAATATTCTTCTGGTCTATCCACGTTTTCCGAAAAGCTTTTGGTCTTTTGATAAAACTCTGGAGCTAGTTGGGTTGAAAGCGCAGCTTCCCCCCCTAGGACTGGTGACCGTAGCGGCGATATTACCCCAAAGCTGGAACTACAAGCTGGTCGATCGCAACGTGCGAGACGTCACTGACGCCGAGTGGCAGTGGGCCGACTTGGTGATCCTCTCCGCCATGATCGTCCAGAAGCCTGATTTTCTCGCCGCCATTCAGGAAGCCAAGCGCTGGGGCAAGCGGGTAGCCGTGGGTGGCCCCTACCCCACCGCGATTCCAGAAGATGCCGCCGATTCCGGGGCAGATTTCCTGATTTTGGACGAAGGGGAAATTACCCTGCCGATGTTCGTCGCGGCGATCGAGCGGGGAGAAACGGGTGGCACCTTCCGATCGGATGGGGTGAAGCCCGACGTCACCGGTACCCCGGTCCCCCGTTACGAACTGCTGGAGATGGACGCCTACGCCGAAATGTCGGTGCAATTTTCCCGGGGTTGCCCGTTCCAGTGCGAATTTTGCGACATTATCGTGCTCTATGGCCGCAAGCCCCGCACCAAAGAACCAGAACAGCTCTTAGCCGAACTCCAGTATCTCTACGACCTGGGCTGGCGGCGCAGCATCTTCATGGTGGATGACAACTTCATTGGCAATAAACGTAACGTCAAGCGGCTGCTGCAAGCAATGAAGCCCTGGATGGAAGATCACGGCTACCCCTTCTCCTTTGCCACCGAAGCCTCCGTAGACCTGGCCCAGGATCCAGATCTGATGCAGATGATGGTGGACTGCAACTTCGGCACGGTGTTTTTAGGCATCGAAACCCCGGACGAAGACAGCCTGGAGTTTACCCGTAAGTTTCAAAACACCCGTGATCCCCTCTCGGAGTCGGTACTGGCGATCGCCCGCACCGGTCTGCGGGTGATGGCGGGCTTTATCATCGGCTTTGATGGGGAAAAAGCCGGAGCCGGTCAGCGGGTAGCCCGCTTCGTGGAGCAAACGGCGATTCCGACAGCCCTGTTCAGTATGCTGCAGGCATTGCCGGATACTGCCCTGTGGCACCGGCTAGAGCGAGAAGGCCGGCTGATCCCAGGTAGCGCTGATATCAATCAGGTCACCCTGATGAACTTCGTGCCCACTCGCCCCATCGAAGATATCGCTCAGGAATACGTGGAAGCCTTCTGGAACCTCTATGAGCCCCTAACGGTGCTGAACCGCACCTATCGCCATTTTCTGATGCTGGGGGAAGGGCAGAAGCAGACCTACCAAAATCGCTCCGGTTCTGCCGGTAGCCCCGACATCAACTGGATTACCATCCGGGCTTTTTTGATCGTCTGCTGGCGACAAGGGCTCAAGCGCAATACCCGAGTTCGGTTCTGGACGAACCTGGCTCACATTCTCTGGCGCTATCCCCACGTGGCGGCCAACTACGTATCCGTGTGCGCCCAGGCGGAGCACTTCATCGACTTCCGGGAAATCGTCCGGGAGAAAATCCAAGAGCAGCTGCAGGCGTTTGTGGAGCAGCGGGATAAGGCCGAGGCGGCTGCCCCCGCTGAGGTGTCTGCGGCCTAGGGGCCAGCCATCCCCGCCCTCGGCCCGTGGGCTCTGGGTTTCCCAGCCAGCGGGCTGAACGGGCAGGAGCCAAGGCGATCTCCCCTAGGGCCTACCGCCGCGAAAGCCGCGGCTTTGCAGCAGTCGTTTGCGGCGCTGACGGGCGAGGGATTGCAGGTCGATGTTGCGATCGGTTTCGTCAACGATCTCTCCGGTCAGTACCTCCAGTACGTCTTCTAGGGTGACCACCCCGGAGACACCCCCATACTCGTCTACCACCACGGCTAGATGTTCCCGAGCATCCTGAAACCGCTGTAGCAGCTGGTCGGCGGGCTCTCCCTCCGGTACAAACCGCACCGGGCGCACCAGGCTGCCAACGGTGGTGGTGCCCTGTTCCCGCAACAGCGCCACCAGCAGTTCATACTTGAGGACAATGCCGACGACATGGTCAATATCTTGATCAAAGACCAGAATACGGCTGTGCTGGGAGTCCAGAATATCCTGGCGCAGATCAGCGATCGCCGCCTCCGCTGGCAGCGCCGTTAGGGCAACCCGGGGGGTCATGATATTGGCGGCCTTGGTGTCGTTGAGGCGAAATACCCGGCGAATCATTTCCGCCTCATCCGCTTCAATAATCCCTTCTTGATGGCCGATGGCCGCTAGCAGCTTAATCTCGGTTTCGTCAGTGATTGGGCCAGGGTTTTTAGTCACAAACGGGGCCGTTAAATGCTCGAGCAGCCACACGATGGGGGTAAACAGCCAGGTCAAGGTGCGCACCGGAATCGCCACCATGAGGCCGATCGCAATGGCGTAGCGCTCCCCGACGGTTTTAGGCAGAATTTCCCCTAGTAAAATCACCAAAAACGTTAGCACCCCCGAAAAAACTCCCAGCAGGGCATCGCCAAACACGTTGGCCGCAATACCGCCGATGATGATGCTGCCTACGATATTGAATAGGTTGTTGAGAATGACGATGGTGGCGATCGGGCGATTCACTTTTTGGCGAATCGCTAGCAGGGCCACGGCAGCGGGTTTGTGGGACTGGGCCAGCTGTCGAGCCTTCAGGGGGGATACCGATAGGATGGCTGTTTCCGTGCAGGAGCACACGGCGGAGCCCGTTATCATGATCAGAATTGCGATCGCAAGGGTAAGCATTTTGGTAGCTCTGAGCAGCCAGCCCGATGGGTTACTGCTATGATTTTGGCTAATTAGCTGTATGCCCACTGTACGCCTGCGGAGACTTCTAATCCATCCCGATGAGTGAGCCGATTCTCGATGTTAGAAATCTCAGCGTCCATTTTCAGGTAGAAGATCGCCTGATTAAGGCGGTAGATCAGATCTCACTGCAACTCCAACCGGGGCAAACCCTGGGTATCGTCGGAGAATCCGGTTCAGGTAAGTCGGTAACGGCCCTGGCCGTGATGGGGCTGGTGCCCTCCCCTCCTGGCAAAATCGTGAGCGGTGAGATTCGCCTCACTCCCCCCGATGCCGATCCGGTGGATGTCTGCCAGCTGACCACCAGCCAGATGCAGGCCTTTCGCGGTGGCCGGGTGGCGATGATTTTTCAGGAGCCGATGAGCTCTCTCAACCCGGTGTACACCTGCGGCTTCCAGATGGTCGAAGCCATCCGCCAGCACCAGGATATTTCGAAAGCAGCGGCCCAGCAGCGGGCGATCGCCCACCTCAAAGAAGTGCAGCTGCTGCCTGAAGACGAGGAAGTGTGCACCGAACTCCAGGCCCAGGGCATGGGCGAGGGAGAAATTACCCGGGAAATTGCGCGCCGCCAGCAGGCGATGCTCAACCGCTATCCCCACGAGCTATCCGGTGGCCAGATTCAGCGGGTGATGATCGCCATGGCGATCTCTTGCAACCCGGATTTGCTGATTGCCGACGAACCCACCACGGCCCTCGATGTCACGGTCCAGGCAACGATTCTGGATCTGCTGAGGGATCTGCGCGATCGCCGGGGCATGTCTTTAGTGTTCATTACCCACGACCTGGGCATCATTGCCGAAATTGCCGATCAGGTGGCCGTCATGTATCGGGGTCAGGTGGTCGAAACGGGCCCTGTGCTCGATATTTTTTCCCATCCCCAGCATCCCTACACCAAAGGACTGATGGCCTGTCGGCCCCAGCCCGCCCATCGGCTGCGACGGCTACCCACGGTAGCGGACTTTATGGATACCTCCACCGATGCCGATGGCAATCTAGTAATCGTCGAAAAGCCCCACGACAGCACTAACGCCCTGACAGAATCTGTCCCCCCCGAGGAGATTGAACAGCGGCTGCAGGCCTTAGAACAGCAAGGACCACTACTTACCGTAGAAAACCTCCAGGTGGGTTATCCGGTGCGCGGCGTGTTTGGTAACACTCGCCGATATATCATGGCGGTCAACAACGTGTCTTTCCAAATTCACGCTGGTGAGACCTTTGGACTAGTGGGCGAATCCGGCTGCGGCAAAACCACTCTAGGGCGAGCCCTACTACGGCTGATTAAGCCCCTGGGGGGCAAAATCTGGTTCGACGGCAAAGACGTTCTTGGTCTAAAGCCCAAACCCCTGCGACAGCTACGGCGGGATATGCAGATTATCTTCCAGGATCCCTTTAGCTCCCTGGATCCACGCATGAGCATTGGCGGGGCGATCGCTGAACCCCTGCGCATCCATAAGGTGATCAAAAGCAAGCGTCACCAGCAGGAGCGAGTCGCCTACTTGCTAGAGCGAGTGGGCCTCAGCCCCGACTGCATGAACCGCTACCCCCATGAGTTTTCTGGGGGGCAGCGCCAGCGGATCTGTATTGCCCGGGCCCTGGCCCTCAATCCCAAATTCATCATTTGCGATGAGTCAGTATCGGCCCTCGATGTATCGGTACAGGCCCAGGTGTTGAACCTACTCAAAGAACTCCAGGCGGAGTTCAACCTCACCTACATCTTTATTTCCCACGATCTGGCGGTGGTGAAGTTCATGAGCGATCGGATTATGGTGATGAACCAGGGCAAAGTCGAGGAAATTGGCCCCGCCGAAACTATCTATCGCCAGCCCCAGCAAAACTACACCCGACACCTCATCAACGCTATCCCTGTAGGCAGTTTAGAGCGCATTCAAGAACTGCAGGCGGCTCGACCTCAGACAGTGGTATAAGCCCTTTCGGCCCTGGCCATTCATAACTTTTCTTAGACACTTTTGGCCGTCAGTTAAGTTACAGATAGTTGCCCACCCATGGTGGGAATGTTGAGTGTAGGCGTAGAAAAATTACCAGATTAATAAATCTTGCATCTATCTATCGCTTGCCTAAAAACAAGCAGCTATTCCCAGTCCTCTGGTAGTAATTCTACGGTTCTTGAAGAACTATCTCAACAAACAGAACTAAAAAAACCGTGAAAACACCTAAGACTTCCTTCCTGACAGGCGTCGCTCATCACTGTTTGTATAAGTAGCCACCAAATTTATACGCATGTAAAAGGAAGATAATTAGTCGGCAAAAATCTAAGCAGCCTCTTGATAAAACGCTCGCTTCTCTATTTTTTCTTTGCAGAATTAATTAGTTCCAAGCCTCTTTAACCGCTTCCAAAATCACTAGGCAAGACTTGGTAGCACTGGATTATTTGATATGCCAGTTTAAGCCGAAGGAAATAGTTATTGGCTCACTAATCAACCAACCTTGACCTGGTTATCACTCAAGCCGGGCGGGGTTCTATTGTCTATTTTCCCGTCATGAATTAATGAAAAAGCAACTCCTTCCCACTCCACCTCGTTCCATTTCGAAAAGATTTCAACCCTTTGTGGTGGCGGCGATCGCCGCCAGTGGAGCCTTTCACTTTCTCTCACCGGTATTAGCCGAAGGCACCGCCGCCGGTACCAACATTATCAACCGGGCCACCGCTTCCTACGGCGATGGCACCAATACCTTCGATGCCATCTCTAACGAGGTCAGAATCGTTGTTGAAGAAGTCCGCGGTCTAACCATCACAGATGCCGGCTTTACTGATGACAACGGCGGTAGTATTGCCACTAACGACGAGCTGTACTTTGACTTCCTGATCACTAACACCGGCAACGCCAGTGCCTACGTGTATGTGCCCGGAGCCACGGCCCTAGATGGACTCGCCGTAGGCGGCGATATTAATGCCGCAGATGCCACGTCCGTTCAAATTATCGAATTTAACGGCGCTGCGATTACTCCGATTAATGTCCCAGCAGGTGGCAGCAGCACTCAGGCTTTAGCTACGGCGCAGTTTTCAGGGGGAGTTCTGTCTGCAGATCAGAGCATTAAAGTCCGGGTAAAAATGGACGTCACGGCTACCAATGCCGGTGATCCGGTGAAGGTGCAGTTTGGTACCACGGCGGACAACACTCCCAACACCGAGAACCAGCAAAACATTGCATACAGCACCGACACCGGGTCAAATACAAGCGATGTTTACACCATTGATGCTGATGCTGTCTTAAGTCCAATCAATGGAGAGCGGGAAGCGGCGGCTTCCCACGAAGAGTTTCTATCGTCAGCGGCAGCCAAACCATTAGCTCAGGTCACCCTGCTGATGACCTCCACTACCGCGCAAGGCGCGAACGTCAGCAGCGCCCAAGATGACACCATCACCTATGACCTCGATTTCCGAGTAGAAAATAACTCCCAGCCCGGTTTCCCAGCTGGTAGCCTCGAAGGCACCACCATTCAGCTCAATACCGGCAGCGGGGTTGCTCCCGCCCAACGCATATTGGTGGCTACTACGGTTCCACCCAATACCGTTTGGGATGGCAACACTCCAACAGCCCCCGCTGGTTGGACGCCGGTGTATTCTACGGATGACGCCTATGCTGGTACCGAAAACCCGGTTAACAACGTCACTTGGACAACCGTAGCCCCAGCCCCCGGCACCGTAAAGCGTATTGGCTTTATCTACAACTCTGCCGCCCCCAACGGAGCGCTGCCACCGGGAACGACCGTCAACGACTTCAAGTTCACTGTGATCACCAGCGGGCTACCTGCTACCGGCGGCACAGTGGCCAACATCGGCCAGATTTTCGGTGAAACCTTTGGCGATCCAGGCAACAAGCTAGTCTATGACGAATCCGGTGACCAAGATCCCAACAACTACGACGATGGCATCTTCCCGCCTAATCCCGATGTTAGCGACTTCGTTGCTAACCCTAAAACCGGCGCCGCTGACCCTGGTGATCCAGATACGAACGGCAATAACAGCGGCACCGGCCCAGATGGTGAATCCAACGTAGCCACAATTACAACTCTACCTCCGGCTCCTGGAGCTCTGCTGAATGGTCCTAACGGTGTGCCTAACGCCACCGGCCCGACCAATGCCAATGATGATTTCACCAATGCTGCGGCTACGGTTCCCACTGCCGATGTGGGGATCCAGGGTGACCCCAGCAACCCCAATTCCATCACCTTTACCAACACCGTTAGAAATACGATCGCCACCAATCTGGACACGGTCACCCTCATTCCCTATGCTCCTGATGCGGCGAAGGCCCTCACAGTCGGCATCCACGGAGTAGATCGCGACAGCGACAATTCCCTGAACGACGAAATTCCAGATGGCACCGTCGTTACGATTACCTTTGGGGCCCAGACGGCGATTTATACCTATGACGAGACCCTTGGTTTTACGGGATCTTCCACCCCGGTGGTGATTGGCACTCTCACCCCTGGTCAGCAGCAAAACTACAGCGTAACGGTGGATCTGCCCGGTGGTACCCCCCAGCTTTTGGGCTATACCATTCCGATCTTGGCGTTTGTAGATAACAACGGGAACGGCGACTTCAACGACACCACCGAAACGGTGTACAACTTCACCAACGACCGGGTCTATCCTGGCTTCATCAACGTGACGAAGGCGGCTCGGGTGCTCGATCGTGATGGCACGACCCAGTTGTTTCCTGCCGCTGGCTATGCCGAATCCTTTGGGGCAAATGAACGGCCCCAGCCGGGCCAGTTTATCGAGTACCAGATTAGCTACCAAAACATTTCTGAGGTCCAGCCTGCCAGCGGCGGCGGCAATGTGCTGTTGACTGCCAACAACCTGGTCATCAACGAGGATGGGGTGGAGAACCTGCCCGCTAATCCCAACAACTGGGCCCCTGTAACGACCCACCGACAAAACACAGCGGCTAGCCGGGGCACCCTGCAGTTCTACAACGGAGCCGTACTACTGGGTGCTAGCGACCCCGCTTCGGGCTCCGCCGTCACCCGCTATGTGAATACGATTCCATCTTTGGCACCGCAGGTCAGTGGAACCTTCACCTTCCGTCGAATTGTGGACTAGGGCTTAGCAGGGGGGCTTCCCATCGGCTTGGAGAGCCCCACCAATGCTTCAAATTTCGACTCAGTCATAGATTATTTTGCAAGGATTCAAAACCATGAAACGCTCATTAGGCATTAGTTTGGCAACTCTAGCGGCGATCGCCGTGGTGCCGTTCGTGCAAAGTGCCCCGGGTTGGGCCCATCTGCAGAAAATTAGCAGCGCGATCGCCGAGCAAATCCAGCGGCCTGAAGTAAAGCTGGTGCTGGAGGCACACAAGCAGATTGAAACCGTGGATAACAAGGGAGAAACCCAAGTCACCTGGCAGCTACTGGAAGGGGAAGCCACGGTACAGCCCCAGGATCGACTGCGCTACACCATTACCTCTGAAAACGCCGGAGAACAGCCCGCTCAAAATCTGGTGATCACCCAGCCGATTCCGGCCCAGATGACCTACGTGCTAGATACCGCTATTGGTAACGGCGGTACCTCCATTACCTACAGCATCGACGGCGGTCAATCCTTTGTGGCCGAACCCCTGGTGGAGGTGGTACAGCCGGATGGCAGCGTCGTGATGGAGCCTGCTCCAGCTGAGGACTACACCCACATTCGCTGGGATTTTAGCGCGTCTCTGGAGCCTGAGGTGGCGGTGCAGGTAGCCTACGACCTGAGCGTGAACTAGAGCAGTCAGGGCGATCGCAGTTTGCAAAGAAGCGCGATCGCCCCCCTTCACTGAGATTCTGTCGTGAATTTCTTCCCCTGAGTGGTCAGCCACATCAGGGCAGGTGTCCTATGGCTGCAAATCAAGGATTGCCCCACCGTAGGCCGATTGCGAGAACCTGTTATGAGATCTGCTGTATTCCACTATTTATATCAACGGAGGCTATACCAACGGAGACCCATTTGCCCGCTTCTATGTCTGCTGGGGTTTGCCCTAGCCCTGGTCTGGCATTTCATCCATCCGCTCCCCCTGGTAGCCCAGACCAACTCTGCCTTAGACAACCAGGCCACTTACAGTTACGACTATGGCAGCAGTTCGGGAAGCTGGGCCGGAATTTCCAGTTCTCTCTCCATTGGGCTGAACTTAATCGATCCCTTCGGCCAGGTGCTGGGCTGCGGCGGCAGTCCTCTGCCCAACTATGCCGGCTTCACCATGGCCATCTACAACCCTCTGGCGGGGGATCCGACTCAGTCAGAACTGGGGACGCTGGTGAACCTGACCCCCACCGAGGTGCCCAACAATCCCACAAACGCTGTGCCGTTGGGTTTGGCTCCTAACACTACGAACGCCAACCCTTACAGCCTCTCCTCCCAGGGCACCTATAACTTTCTCCTAGATCCCAACAAAAACCAGACAGATGTCGGGCGCACCTATCTACTGGTGATTGCTCCCCCGATGGGTACCCCCTACCAGCAGCGACGGATCAAGCTGCAAATCACAGGTAATACCGGGGGTGCCAATCCGGTGATTACCTATCGGGCCACCTCCTTAGACGGGCAGCCGATTACCGCTAGTGGGGCCACGCAGGTTGACCAGCAGACCGTCCAGGTTAACAATGCTGCCCTGGGCGGACTTCAGCTGTCCACCCTGACCCTGGCTACAACCCTCTGCAATGCCCGTCAGATCCAGCTGGTGAAGTCAGGCGATCGCGCCGTGGCCCAGCCGGGAGATACGGTGGTGTATCGGGTGGTGGTGCGGAACCAGACCGATACGACTCTAGAAGATTTTCGCTTCACGGACATCCTGCCCCTGGGCTTTCGGCTAGTGGCTAGCTCTGCTCAGGCGGCGATCGACAATCAGCAATTTCCGGTGAGCGTTACCCAGACCGACGCCACTGTCGAATTTCAAGTGGATGCCAGCGCTTCTCTACCGATTGGCAAATCCTTGAGTCTAGTCTACGGGGCGCAGCTGACCCCCGATGCGATTCGCGGTAGCGGGCGCAATGCGGTGACCGTCACGGTACGGCGCAGCGACAACGGAGCCCTGCTGCGGGACGGGCCAGCCACCCATCGGCTGCGGATCGATCCGGGGCTGCTCTCTGACTGTGGCACCCTGATTGGCCGGGTGTTTGAGGACAAAAACTTTGACGGGGAGCAGCAGTTCGGCGAGGTGGGCATCCCCAACGCCGTGATTTTGCTAGACGACGGTACTCGCATCACCACCGACGATCGCGGCCTCTTTTCCCTAGCGAATGTCCTGCCGGGCTATCGCACGGGCACCCTCGACCCCCTCAGCGTCCCCGGCTACGAATTGGCTCCCAATCAGGTGTTTATTGAGCGCAACAGCGCTTCCCGGCTAGTCCATCTAGCCCCTGGCAGCCTGGTGCGCATGAACTTCGGGGTGCAGCCCGTGGCGGCTCTGGAAGGTGAAGGATGATTTCTAAATCTGTGCAGCGAGCGGTTGTCTCTAGCAGCCTGGGTCTGGTTTTCAGTAATGGGTTATGGTTTCCTGCCCAGGCCCAGGCGATGACAAAATTGCCTGAAA
>PYEQ01000893.1 GCA_003017785.1 filamentous cyanobacterium CCP5
AACGAGTTCATGACGTGCTCTATGTGATTGCCGGCAACCAGGGGGGCGGCGGCATCCCTATTCCTACGGACAATTACAACGGCATCAATGTTGCCTATTCGCGCCTGGAGGATGGCACCTATAGCAAGGTGGATTTCGCTAACCTCAGCAGCGAACCCGATTTTCGATCGCGGCGATCGCCTGCCCCCGAGACCAATGAGGGAGCCCGTCGTTCTATCAACATCACCGCCCCTGGCAGCCAGATTGATTTGATTGATCCCGATGGCCGCATTCGCACTGCCAGCGGCACTAGCTTTGCGGCCCCCCACGTGGTTGGTACGCTGGCCCTAATTCAGCAGCTGGCAGACCGGCAAATCCGCGCCGGCTTGCCAAACTGGAACCTCGATGCCCGGCGAGCAATGGTCTCCAAGGTAATTTTGCTCAACTCCGCCGACAAGCTGGCCGATACTGGTGACGGACTGCGGCTGGGAATGGCTCGCACCCTCCGAGATGAAAGTAATCGCACCTGGATCGACTCCGATGCCTACGCCAATCCGATGATCCCTCTGAATAAAGATATGGGGACCGGACATCTGAATGCCTATCGCGCCTACCAGCAGTTTCTGCCAGGGGCGTTTACCCCTGACCAGGCCGTACCAGCGATTGGCTGGAACTATGATGGTTTGTCCTTAGCCGGCAGCAGCGAGGCACCCCAGTACCAGGACTATAAGTTCGAAGCTCCCCTCAAGGCAGGCAGCTATCTTTCGGCAACGCTGGCCTGGGAACGGGTAGTGGATCTCAACGATGCCAACGGCAACGGCATCTATGATATTGGCGAAACCTTTAGCAATCGAGGCCTCAACAACCTTGATATGTACCTGATGCCAGCCGATGCCAATGACCTATCGGAAAGCATCTGGTCCTCTGTCAGCGCTGAAGACAGCCTCGAGCACATTTTCTATCAGATCCCGCAGACTGGGCGCTATAAGCTGCGGGTGGTTTTCAGTCAGCAGGTGCATAATCAGCCGATCCAGCCCTATGCGCTGGCCTGGTGGGCTGTAGCAGATGCGCCCAATCAATAGGTACCGGGAGGCCTGGACATGGTTGACTACGACATGGCGCTACGGTGCGCCCGACTGTCTCAACAGGTGTACATGCCCTTTGGGAATCAAGAAAATCCGTTTACGGAATTTCCCGGGGCTAAAGTGACCCTGATTGAAGGTAGCCAGGAGCGCATGGCCAGCAGCCAGGCTCCTGAAATGCAGGCAGTGGCTTCCATGGTAGCCACCGACACCCAAGCAGCACTGGTGTTAGATCCTGCTAAAGGCGACCTCTACGTTGTCTTTCGCGGCAGCAATCAAACCCTCGACTGGATTAACAACTTCCAGTTTCGCCAGCAGATCTATCCCTATGGCGACGGCACCAGCGATGTGAAGTTCCATTTAGGCTTTATGGCCGCCTATTTTGCTGTCCGCTCGGCGGTTTTGGCAGCCAGTGAAGCCGTTGAGGTACGCCGAATCATTGCCACCGGTCACAGCCTGGGTGGGGCCCTGGCCACAATCGCTGCCCTCGACATTCAGTACAACATCACCAGCCGCAAGCAGGCAGGCATCGCAGCCTACACCTACGGTGCCCCCAGGGTCGGCAACCAGGCGATGGTGGAGTCTTATAACCGACGGGTGCCCGATAGCCATCGGTTTGTCTATGGCTGGGACGTAGTGACACGGGTGCCTCGGCTCTGGCAGGGCTATACCCACGTCGACCAGGAAGTCCTGCTGGGGTCTCGCTGGACCTGGCGGCTCATCAGCCAGCGATTCCAAGACCACAGGATTCTGAACTATGTAGAGGCGATCGCCAACCGGGCCTAGCCGCCCAGGCTGACTATGCCAGCTAACTGCATCAGCAATCTAAAAGGTAGGGAAGAAAATCGCCTGATAGGCAGCTATCAGGGGACCTCCCCAGAACACCGTAATCACTGCCCCCAGGGCTAAAAACGGACCAAAGGGAATCGGCTGACGGCGGCTGATTAGGCCCAGGGCGATCGCCCCGCCCCCCAGGAC
>PYEQ01000894.1 GCA_003017785.1 filamentous cyanobacterium CCP5
CGGTGGCATCGGGTAGGCCGTGCGATCGCTGCAAAATGCCGCCGCTAGCCAAAATTCCCCCGAGCATCACCGCCACCAGGATCGTGGCTAGGGGGTTATGGCGAGACACAAAGGCCACCAAAATCCCGGCGTAGCCGTAGTTTGACACCAGGGACTCGTTCACCCGTTTCTGCACAGCAGCGACCTCCACCATGCCTGCCAGGCCAGCGGCGGAGCCCCCCAGGAAGCAGACCGCCAGAGTGAGCTTGCCCACCGGTAGGCCAGCAATTTGGGCGGCCCGACGGTTCCCCCCGGCAGTGCGGGCGGCAAAGCCGAAGGTAGTGCGCTGAATCAGCACGTAGGCAATCACGCAGGCGATCAGGCCATAGAGTAGGCCGTAGTGGATGCGGGTGGCGGGCAGCATGCCTAGCCAGGCGGCTTCTGCCAGTTCCGGGCTAGAGGGCTTGGTGACAAACTCCGGATCCCGCAGGGGGCCTTCTACCAGGTGGTTGAGGAAGGCGATCGCAATGTAGTTCATCAGCAGGCTGCTGATGGTTTCATTCACGCCCCGGTAATGGCGCAGGGCCCCCACCGCCATGATCCAGAGCCCCCCGCAGACAATGCCGGCGATCGCCATGGCAATTTGAGCCATCAGGGGGGGTAGGGACTCTCCCACATTCAGACCCACCATGACTGCCCCGAGGCCACCAATCACCAGGGCGCCCTCATTGCCGATGATCACCAGTCCCAATCGGGCTGGCAGGGCCGTACAAAGGGCGGTCAGCATCAGGGGGGCAGCCCGAATCAGGGTGTTCTGCCAGGCGCTCCAACTGCCGAAAGCTGCCTTGTAAATAGAGCCATACACTCCCAGGGGGCTGGCCCCAGAGAAAGCGCAGAAAACACCAAAAATCAGCAGCGCTACCAGGATGGCCGCGATGGGAATGGCGATCGCCTCCATAGGTCGCCGCCAGGATTGAGTAACCAGCATAGATTTACAAAATAAGGATTCCTGACCGGAAATTCCCTGGTAGGAGCACAGCCTGCCGTGCCCCTACCACCAGAGGAGCTTGACTAGCCGCCGACGGAGCCTTCGACCCCTTCAATCAAGTAGTCGGTTTTTTCGAGCTCGATGTCCTGCTGCTTGTACTCAGCTCCTTCTGCTAACACTTCCTTGCCGTCGTTGGTCTGGAGAGGGCCCTTAAAGATCACCAGCTCACCCTTAGACAGGCCGTCTAGGGCGGCATCGGCATCGGCCTTGGCCTCATCGGTCACTGACTGTCCGTAGGGAGAAATCTTACAGAACTTATCGCTGATGCCCCCCCGCAGTACGTGGTCGATGTCGCCAGCCATCAGGGTCTTGCCCTCGACAAACTGCTGACCGAGGTTGGTATAAATGCTCGACCAGTCCCACTCGGCCCCGGTGAGATAGCCCTTGGGGGCCAGGGGCGCCTGGTCGGCGTGGTAGCCGGTGCTAAAGATGCCCCGTTTCTCAGCGGTTTCAATGACGACTTTGGGGCTGTCCACGTGGCAGGTGACCACATCGACTCCCTGATCGGCCATGCTGTTGGTAGCTTCTGCCTCTTTCACCGGCGCGGCCCAGTCCCCGGTAAAGATCACCTGGGTGATGATATCCGGATTTACAGACTTAGCCCCGAGGGTGTAAGCGTTGACGTTGCGCAGCACCTGGGGAATTGGCTTGGCCGCCACAAAGCCGAGCTTACCGGTTTTAGACATGTGCCCAGCCACGACTCCGGCGACGTACTGAGCCTCATCGATGTAGCCGAAGTAGCTGCCGACGTTATCGGGCATCCCCTCCTGGTAGAGACCACCCGCATGGAAGAACTGCACTTCCGGGAACTGCTCGGCCATCTCCAGAATGTAGGGATCGAAATAGCCGAAGGAGGTGGGAAATAGCACCTTGGCCCCGTCAATTTCGATCATGTTGCGCATGGTTTCGGCCACGGCGGTGGTTTCCGGCACGCTCGCCTCTTCCACGATCCGAATCCCAGGAACATTTGCCATCATCGCCGCTGCGCCCTCAGCGTGGGCCTGGTTATAGC
>PYEQ01000895.1 GCA_003017785.1 filamentous cyanobacterium CCP5
CCCCTGGACTGTCTACTATCTGCAAGATATTGAATATCGCCCCCAGGCGATGATCTGTCGGGGGCAGCTGCGGACTTCGCCAACTACGGCCTACGACACGATTCGCCGCAACATAGAGCAGCGTTTTGGCCAACGGTTTTTGGTGGTGTTTCAAGAAGGTCTGCAGGGAAAACCTTTTTTCGCGTTGGTGCCCAATCCCCAGGCTCAAAATTCGTCAAAATCCTCTGAAGGTCTAAGCCGTCCGGAGTTAGCAGTAGGTCTGCTGCTGCTAACTGTGTTGACGACGACCTGGATGGGAGCCGTTAACATCGTTGGCATTTCCCAGGATCAGCTGGAAACTTCGCCTGCTATGCTGCTGCAAGGGTTGCCCTATGCCCTGGCCCTGATGGTTATTTTGGGCTGCCATGAATCTGGGCACTACCTAATGGCGCGATACTATCGAATGCGAGCCACTCTGCCTTATTTCATTCCCGTGCCCTTCTTCTTGGGAACGTTTGGCGCGTTTATCCAGCTGCGATCGCCCGTTCCCAACCGTCGTGCTCTGTTTGATGTGGGAGTGGCCGGCCCCCTGAGCGGGTTAATTGTCACCCTGCCGTTGCTGCTATGGGGGCTGAGCCAGTCAACCCTGGTTGCCATGCCAGAAGAAGCCAGCCTGCTCAATTTTCAAGCGTTAGATCCCCGTGGCTCTTTGCTGCTGGCCATGCTGAGCAAGCTGATGCTGGGCAGTGCCCTGACCGCCGATCAGGCGATTCAGCTGCATCCGGTAGCGGTGGCCGGATGTTTAGGTTTAGTGGTAACAGCTCTTAATCTCATGCCAGTCGGGCAGCTAGATGGAGGGCACGTGGTCCATGCTATGTATGGTCAGCGCACCGGGGCCATCGTGGGACAGATATCTCGCCTGTTGGTGCTGGTTTTGGCGTTTGTCCATCCAGAGTTGTTAGTTTGGGCAATTTTGCTATTTTTTATTCCCTCAGTGGATGAACCCGCTCTGAATGATGTCAGTGAGCTGGACAATCGTCGAGACGGCGTAGGTTTGGCCGTACTGACTCTGCTAGTGATGATTTTGTTGCCATCACCGCCGGTGTTGAATCAGCTATTGTTCTGAAGACTGGATCCCGATAATTTGCTGAGATTTGCGGTACGAGCCATGGACGTAAGTGGTAGCCTGAAGCCATCTAGCCCAGGAGGGGGAAGCCGATGAGCCAGGATGTGAGCCAGTGGCTGACGGAAATTCGGACGCTTCAGCGGCAGCTAGCGGATGTGCGCAAGGAGCGGGACCAGGCTTTGACTAGCGCGGCTAACTGGCGCAGACTTTATGAGACAGAAGCTCGCCAGCGTCGTCATGAGCTAGAAACCTGGCGATCGCAGGTCCAGTCTCAGGCCGTTAAGACCGACAATTCTGAACCAGCCAGGACCGGTTCTACCCTAGAGCCATCTTCAGCAGCCTCTTCGATTCAGGCTCAGCTAGAGGCGGCCCTAGCGCGTTGTCAAGACCTGGCGAGTCGTCTCCAGGCTGAGCAAGAAGCCCACTCGCGCACGCGCAAAACCCTGACGACGGCTTTAGGCGAGACCTTTGATACCCTTAAGGCCAAGGAGATGGCCTACCGGGACGATCATCGCCCTGCTTAACCCTCTGCTGCCAGCGGGACCCTCTGTCTAAACCGAAGCCTAGAATCCCATTGCCTTTGCCAGTACGTTTAGATCAGGCAACAGGCCTGCTTTGACCTCATTTTGGCTGTGGTGAATGGCGGTATCGGGATCTTTTAGGCCGTTGCCCGTCAAAACGCATACGATTTTGGCACCCTCAGGAACCTGATCTTTGACCTTCAAAAGTCCGGCTACAGAGGCGGCGCTGGCTGGCTCACAGAAGACACCTGCCTCCGCTGCCAAAATTCGATAGGCCTCTAGAATTTCCCCATCGGAAACGGCGGCAAACTGCCCCTGACTGGCTTCCTGAACTGCCGTTGCTTTGGTCCAGTTAGCTGGGTTGCCGATGCGAATGGCTGTGGCGATGGTTTCTGGATTGTGCACCATCTG
>PYEQ01000896.1 GCA_003017785.1 filamentous cyanobacterium CCP5
CTGCTGGTCGGCTTCTAAGCGAGGTTCGGGGTTGCGATCGCTGAGCGTCACCTGCCAGCCGTGGTTTTGAAGCAGGTAGGCGGCAGCGATGCCAGACTTGCCGAAGCCAATGACGTGGGCGTTATTCATGGAATTATTGCTTGACAATGGCTCCAAAGTCGGCCAGAACCCGGGCGTGGTTGCGTAACAGGCCCAGTAAATTCAGGCGATTGCGGCGAATCGCCGGGTCTTCGTCCATTACCAGCACGCTATCCGGCCCGTCGAAGAAGCGGCTGACTACCGGAGCGGCGGCGGCAAGTCCGGCTACCAGGGTGTGATAATCACGGCTGGCCTGGGCGCTTTGGGTCTGGGGCAGGAGTTTCTGCAACGCCTCTAAAAAGGCCTTTTCTGAGGACTGCTTGAGCAGCTTGGCAGCCACCACCGAAGCCGGATCGAGGGTGTGCAAATCCAGCTCCCCCTGCTTTGCCAGTCGCGCCGCCCTGTTTACCGTCTCGTAGATCGGCTCCAGGCTGCCGTCCTGGCGAATGCCCTGCAAGAACACCGCCCGCTCCCGCACATCCAGCAGGTCTTTTAGCGCCCGTTCGGCATAGTCGGGGTCGTCTTCCCCCAGCACGGCGTTGACCAGGTCGTAGTCGATGGTCAATTCGTCCTGGAGCAAACTGCGGATCCGCTGGCTAAAGAAGTCCGTGAGCTGCTGCTGCAGCGGGTCGCCGTTTTCCACGGGAATCTTCGGGTCGGCCACGAAGTCCTGCACTACCTGGTCTAAAAGCTGATGCAAATTTAACGGCAGCCCTGCCGCCCAGGTGACGTTGACGATCGCATTCGCCGCCCGCCTGAGGGCAAAGGGATCGGAAGACCCCGACGGCAGCATTCCCAGGCTGAAAATCCCCACCAGGGTATCGAGGCGATCAGCCATGCCCACCACCTGACCGACAACGGTCTGGGGCAGCCTATCGTCTGCCCCGCGGGGCAGGTAGTGCTCGAAGATAGCATTTGCCACTGGCTCAGGTTCCCCCGCGTGAAGGGCGTATTTCTGGCCCATCACCCCCTGGAGTTCAGGAAATTCTCCCACCATCTGGGACACCAGGTCGGCCTTGCACAGGTGGGCGGCCCGCTGTACCTGCTGTCGCTGGGAATCATCGAGGTTGAGCTGGGCGCTGATCCGGCGGGCGATCGCCTCGATCCGCTTGACTTTCGCCGCCATTGACCCCAGCCGCTCCTCGAAGGTAACGGTTTCCAGCTTTTCCCCAAAGGCGTCGAGGGGCTGGGCGCGATCGGCATCGAAGAAGAACTTGCCGTCGGACAGCCTGGCCCGAATCACCCGCCCATTGCCCTCGGCGATGATCGCACTTTTGGCGGGATCGCCGTTAGAAATGGTGATAAAACAGGGCAGCAGATCCGTGGAATTCTCCCCTGCTTGCACCGGGAAGTAGCGCTGGTGGCTCTCCATCTCGATGATGGCAACCTCCGGCGGTAGCTCCAGAAATTCGGCATCGAACTTGCCCACCACCGCCGTTGGCCACTCCACCAGGTTTGTGACTTCGTCCAGCAGAGCCGGGGAAATCATCGGTACGGCCCCCACAGACTTAGCTGCTGCGTCCACCTGGCGCTCAATCAGCAGACGGCGAGCGGCGGGGTCAATTTCGACGTAGGCCTGGCGCAGGGCTTCGACGTAGTCCTGGGCGCGGCGCAGGGTGACAGGCGCGGGGGGTAGCACCCGATGGCCCTGGGAGATGCGATCGCTCACGCAGACCATCGACCCGTTTTCTAGGGTAATGGGCAGAACGTCGCTATCCATTAGCGCTACTAGCCAGCGAATCGGGCGCGGAAAGCGCAGGTCGCCATCGCCCCAGCGCATAAACCGCTTGCCCTCCAGACCCAAGATCCACTGGGGAATCAGCTCGCTCAAAATGTCGGCAGCGGCCCGCCCCGGAATCGTCTGGTTGACAAAGACAAAGGCCCCTTTGTCGGTGTCGCGCACCTCCAAGGCCGCCACGTCAACACCTCTAGATTTGGCAAAGCCGAGGGCCGCCTGGG
>PYEQ01000088.1 GCA_003017785.1 filamentous cyanobacterium CCP5
CTCCAGCACCGCTGCCAGGGCCTGATCGTCCTCCGGGCCATAGGTGCTGGGGCTGATCAGCAGCAGGTCAATGGCAACCGCTTTAGCCCCGGCCTCCAACAGGCGCTCAATGGCGATCGCATAGGCCCGTCGCTCCCAGGGAAACTGCTGAATCGGGGCAAGTTCAGCATATTGCTCAGGGTCAGAAAAATAATGTTCGGCCTGGTTCAGCGACTCGTTATCGATCGCCAGAATCACAATGTCATCTGGAGCCAGCACCGGCCCTCGCATTTCAAAAAAGAGGGTCTGAAACTGCCGTTCCCAAAACCGCACCAGCCGCAGATCGAACCCGGTGGCGCTACTGACGGCCAACAGCCACAGGGCTGCCAGCAACAGCTTCCAAAACCCCTGTCGCCGCCACTGCTGCCAGATACCGCGAATCTTGGCCACCGTTGGCAACAGGGATGTGGATACTGGCCGTGAAGATACCATAGCCCTAGTTTTTCGGTCGAAACTGAACCGGTGTATGTCTGCTAGGCACCCTGAATCTCGTCCTTGAGGGGATTTGCCCTCGCGCTGTCCCCATCTTACGTCGTTGTCGGAAAATCAGACGGAACCCGCCATCGGGGTTTCAATCTGGTGACTGCCCCCAGCAGCCAAAGCCGAACTGATTTAAGGGATGGCAGTCATTAAACAGCCATTAATTAGGAGTTAATAGGGACCAAACATGCCGTTGGCCACATGGTTAGGATCATCGCTGGCGCAAAAATCGTGAAACAAAGCGGTAATCTCTGACTTGGTCAGCCAGCCATCGTGATCCTGATCTAGGGCGGGAAACACCAGCGGTCCATAGACCGGCGACTCGTTGAAGGCGGCTAGCAGCTGGCCCCATTCCGTCTGATTGACCTTGCCATCTTCGTCTTGGTCAAATACATCAAAAATCAGCTCTATCAGGCTACCAATCATCTCGGAGCAGGCCTCTGCGTCAGCCAGAAGTTCATCGTAATAGGCCAGCCATTCATCCCGAGAGACCTGCTGGTTATGGGCGGTGTCGGCCTTTTGGGCCAGTCCCTGCCACTTGCGCATCAGTTTATCTTGGAGCACCAGATAACGGGGCGATCGCTGGGACCAGTTACGCAGGTTGACAAGTTTCTTAAACATCAGCTCAAAATCGCCCTTGACCAGCGTCCCGGTGTAGTCGGAGTCGTACATGCTAAACAGCTTGGTGAGCTTGCGTTTTTGTAAGTCGGTGAGCATGGGTTCTCCTGTCGTACTGGTGTCGCCACTATCGAGATGAGCTGTGATCAGCCTATAGCAATTTACGCCAGGCCAGGCAGCACGACCGTAGTACAGGTGCCATTGACGCAGCTGTTTAAGGCTAAAGCCTCAAAACAACAAAGCATCTGACCGGGGGTTCGATCAGATGCCTTGCAGTAAATCTAGACTGGTTGCCTAGCTGGCCAGATATTCTCGAATATCCGCTTGGCGCTTGCGCAGCTTGGTCAGGGCCTCGCGCTCAATTTGCCGGACCCGTTCACGGCTGATGCTGAGGCGATCGCCGATCTTGGCCAGGGTCATGGTCTGACCGTCGTTGAGTCCAAACCGCAGCTTGAGCACCTGCTGCTGTTGGGGAGTCAGATCCGACATCAGCCGATCCAGATCTCCCCGCAGAGAAGTCTGGGTGGCAAAATCCTCAGGGGAGGGCCCGGTGTCTTCAAGCAGGTCTCCCAGTTCCGTGTCCTGGTTGTCTCCTACCCGCAAATCGAGAGACAGGGGCAGACGAGACTTTTCTAAGTAGTCCCTGACCTGCTTGGTGGTGAGGCCACATTCTTCTGCCAGCTCCGCCACCGTAGCCGATCGCCCGTAGGTCTGGGCGAGTTGCCGCTGGGCCTTCTTCAGCTTATTGAGCTTCTCGGTGATGTGAATAGGCAGGCGGATGGTGCGGCTTTTTTCCGCGATCGCCCGGGTGATGGCCTGACGAATCCACCAGTAGGCATAGGTAGAAAACCGATAGCCCTTAGTTGGGTCAAACTTTTCAACTCCGCGCTGCATGCCGATGGTGCCCTCCTGGATCAAATCCAGCAGGTCGACGTTGCGCTTGATGTACTTCTTCGCGACGGAGACAACCAGGCGCAGATTAGCCTCGATCATCTTCCGCTTGGCCGCCGTGCCTTCGCGAACGATGCGCGCCAGCTCGGCCTCAGTAACATCAGCGGCCTCAGCCCATTCCTGTCGACTGGGGGACTGGCCAGTGGTCTCTTGGAGTTCGGCCCGCTTCGCCTCCAGGGCAACGAGCTGTTGCACCTGCTTGCCAAACAAAATTTCTTCCTCATGGGTCAATAGAGGAACACGACCGATTTCTTTCAGGTAGGTTCTAACGAGATCTGTAGAGTTCTGTGCGGTTCTCATGGTTCAACAGTGGGCTAAGGCGGCTGACGAAAAGGCAGAAAAAATGAAAGGCCATCCGCAGATGGCTTAAACAACTACTGCCGGGAACGACGACCCTGGGAACGATCCTCAACGGGAATCGGGACCATAGCTTCTTCAGAAGCCCGCTCGTCCGATGACTGGTCGGCGTTGAGCAGAGCAACTACGACTCCCGCACCGACAACAGTCAAAGCAAGGCTTAAATCGGTAATGAAATCCATTGCATTTATACTTTGTTACTTTTCATGTAAACAATCTTAACATTTATGAGAGAAAGGTTGAATAGGGAGAAAAACTTATGCCTGTGGGTAGAGTCCCCTGGTAATTTCGGTCAGAATAGCTGGAGTCCCGAATAATTAATGCATCGAGGTTGACAAAAGAGTGCAGATTAAGCACTGTCCAGGGTCCTTAAGAATGGTACGGATGTTGCGATGTGTAACAAAAATAAACTGAGAATTTTAATATTTGCTCAACGACGACTCGGCCCGGGATGCAGGATTTAGCCAAGCCATCGTGGATAAAAAATATCCAAAGGCGATCGCCAGCCAGCGATCGCCTTTGGATTTGGATTGGGCCCGGTGATCTGATTGGTCCTAAGCCAGTAGCGCCTTCGCCCTGGCCACAAAGCTATCCGCTGTCAGGCTGTTGATAGCCATCACCTGGCTGGCGCTGCTGGCCGTCTCCCCGCGCTTCCAGGCAAAAACATCTCTGGGCGAGGTGCTGCGTAGCATCACCGGTTCTAGCATGGCGCTGCTGCCCCCGGTTATGCCGATCAGGGCATCTCCTCCGAATAGGCGCTGGAAGCCAGCGTCGTCCAGGAAGCCAGCGTCGGCATCTGAGCAGGTGTCCCAGGCGGTATCGCTGGATCGATACAGCCGACGAGGGTTAACCACGGCGACGACCCGGACCCCATAGCCCTCTGCTGTCAGAACCTCGGCGGCTGCCAGGGTCGGCATCAGGGTCATGTCGCCGATAACCGCGAAGACGATGGTTTGGCTGCCTTCAGCGGCATAAAGGGCGATCGCCCCATCCGTCAAGGCCTGGCGAGTTTGCTCCAGGGTGGTGCGCACCGGCAGGGGTGACTTGCTAGCGGTAATCGTAATTCCCTTGTTGTGCGTCGTCAGGGCCCAGTCATAGCAGACTTGAATGCCGTTGGCATCGACTGGAAACAGAGGAAAAACATTGCCGTTGCGCATCATCGCCGCGAAGTAGTTTTCGATTTCGGGACGCTGGTGGGTCCAGCCATTGCGCCCCTGTTCTAACGCTCCCGCTGTAAACAGAGTGATGGTTGACGGGGTAGGACGGCGCAGTTCTGCCATGGCCTGGGTAACGGTCTGCCAGATGGGCAAACCGTTGATGGCAAAGGACTCGTAGGAGCACCACAGGGATCTCGCTCCCATCAGGGCCTGGGCCGCCGCCAGGCCAGCACAGGCATCCTCACTCAGGGGCTCATACACCTGACCGCTGGGCCCCTGGAAGTAGGTGTGGTCGGCGGTGGGATGCAGAATCGTCAGGGCCTGGTTGATGTTGTTGATGCCAGAGGCGGCGTTACCGTCGGCGTTGGTCACCACAAACTGGGGATCTTTCTGACCCACGTAGCCGACCAGGGCTCCCATGGCCGTGGTCGCCACCTGCTTGTCCCCTCCGACCGGGAATTCATTCAGGGGCAGAGTTCCCAACTCCGCCAGGGGCAGCACTGACTCGGTAACGGCTTGCTGAGCATTCGGTCCTCCCATGGATCGTTCAAAATTCGCCCGGACCAGCTCCCAGGCAGCAGGCGGCAAAGCCAGCCCCTTCAGGGCGTTGAAAATATAGTCCCGATCCACGGTGTCCCCAGGATAGAGGTTGTGGGCCTGGGCTCCCCGCTTGTGAACGCCAGATCCCTTGAGCTGCTTGACAATCAGCACCGTCAGGGTGCCCCCGAGGGCCGACTTGGCCGCGCGATCGGTCGCTGCAAGCAGCGCCTGGGCAAAGGCCAGCCGTTGTCCTAGGGAGAACAGAGTGCTGTCCACGTAGGCTTCCGGCTGATCAGCATCGTCAAACTCCTTGGCATCCACCAGGATCACGTTCTCAAAGCCGTTGCCCTGCCAGTAGGCCACCATGGCCTGGTTTGACTGGGTAGACACCATGCTGTGGTGCTCCTGGGAGTAGCCGTTCCACACCAGCACCGGCAGAAAATTCGTCACCTGGGGATAGGCCGTATGGAAATGCCCGAAGCTGCTCATGATATAGGGCTCTCCCAGACCGCCATCGCCGATGGTGACTGGAAACAGGGTGCCCGGGTGGAGCTTTGCCGCCGCCATGGCAAAGTGCTGCCCCTGTCCCAGGGGCCCGGCTGGATTTAGCAGTCCCGGAATCTGGCCTGACAGGTGCCCCAATAGGCCGTGGGTTTCTCGAAAGCGATCGCAGAGCTGCTGCACCGTAGCAATGCCCATCGCCTCCAGGGAGCGGTCCATGAATACCGTGCTGTAGAAACCAGGGGCATGGTGGCCGACTTCGGTAATCAAATTTTTGTGCCCCAGCATCACCAGGGCAGCAATGCCATCGGCAATGCTGGCAAACCCGCCGGGGTGGCCCGACTGCTTGCTCGCCGTCATCTGCAAGGTTAGATAGCGCAGGGCATCTGCGGCCAGCAGCGTTTGGTAGGCGGCGGCGGGATCTTGAGGATCGGCGATCGCCGTTTGGCCTGCCGCAATCGCTGGGGTTTGCCCGTAGCGTTGAAACTCAGCATCCCCATCACCGAAGTTGAGAATACCTTCACAAAAAGCCGGAATTGTCGAAGTCTGAGGAGCTGCTGCCATGCTATGAAACCTCCCTTGCGCCAGGATTGAGAAAAACTCACCCCCTATCCTACGGGATGCCGCGATCCCTGCGCTGTTGTGCCAGACCCCAATCAGATTTCCTCATCTCCCTCTCACGCCTCACGCCTCACCCCTCGCCCCTCACCGCCAAGCCCTCTGGGCAGGCTTCGCCACTCCCTCTCCCATATCAACCTGTAGCCAAACCAGATAGGATAAAAAGCATGATCGCCGTGGAGAGTCCAACTTCTCGGCGCGATCGCTGTTGAGTCTGCACCTTTAGTGATGTCCCTGTTTGACTGGTTTGCCAACCGCCGTAAGTCCGGCCCGATTAGTGAAGATCGCCAGGAGCGCGAAATCGCCGATGGGCTTTGGACTAAGTGCGAAGCCTGTGATGTGCTCACTTACACCAAAGACCTCCGTTCCAACCAGTGGGTCTGCGTTGAATGCGGCCACCACCACCGGATTTTCAGCGACGAACGGATTCAGCAGCTGATCGATAAAAACACCTGGCAGCCCTGTGATGCCCAGATTCAGCCCGAAGATCCCCTGAAGTTTCGCGATCGCAAACCCTACACCGACCGGCTCCGGGAAACCCAAAATAAAACCCAGCTGATCGATGCCGTTCAGACCGGTCTGGGCCAGCTCGACGGTCTACCCGTCGCTCTCGGAGTAATGGATTTCCGATTTATGGGGGGGAGCATGGGATCCGTCGTCGGCGAACGACTCACCCGCCTGATTGAGCGGGGCACCGCCGAACAGCTACCGGTAATCATTGTCTGCGCCTCGGGAGGGGCCCGCATGCAGGAGGGCATGCTCAGCCTGATGCAGATGGCGAAAATTTCCGGCGCCCTCCAGCGCCATCGGGAAGCCAACATCCTGTACGTTCCCGTTCTCACCCATCCCACCACTGGTGGGGTCACGGCCAGCTTTGCCATGCTGGGCGATATTACCCTAGCAGAACCCAAGGCCACCATTGGCTTCGCCGGGCGGCGAGTCGTCGAGCAAACCCTGCGGGAAAAACTCCCTGAAGATTTTCAAACCTCAGAATACATGCTGGCCCACGGCTTCATTGACAGCATCGTGCCTCGCACCCAGCTCAAGCCCACCCTGGCCCAGCTGATTCGACTGCACCAGCCCTACAACGAGGGCACCTATAGCCCCCAGACGGTTTTACCGAGCCTGACTAGCCATCTGGTATCCCCTAAAACCGAAGTCAACACCAACCAGTAGCCGTCCCCACCTTCGCGCTGAGGGCGATGGCTTCAGGGCGCCGTTCAGATCGACCCAAGATTGACTCCAGGCTAATTCTTTTTGGAATCGATCCTCTTCGGTGGCATGATTAAGGGTAACGAGAGTGACTCATTCCCTAAGTTAGGCGCTGAGTCAGGCTGTGTTGAAAGTCCATAGCTAACGCTATTTAAGTTAAGGAGAACCATGCTGAAGAGATGCATTTGGCTGGTTGCGATCGCACTCTTCTTCGTGAGCCACCTGGTCATGGGAGAAGCCGTTGCAGCCGAGCTGGATGAAGCCACCCGGACTGTCAAGCTCAACCCCGAGGGAGATACCCTAGTGCTATCCCTCGAGCAAGTCACCCGGGGTCGTCGCCAGTTTAACTATGCCTGTGGCACCTGCCACGTGGGTGGCATTACTAAAACAAACCCGACCGTTGGCCTCGATACGGAATCCCTCAAGGGTGCCTATCCCCCCCGGGACAACATCGAAGCCTTAGTGGACTATTTGAAAGAACCCACTACCTACGACGGGGCTGAGGATATTTCTCAGATTCACCCGAGTAAGAAAAGTGCCGATATCTATCCGAAGATGCGGAGCTTGACTGAAGCAGACCTAGTGGCTATTTCAGGCCATATCCTGCTACAGCCTAAGATCGTTGGCGACATGTGGGGAGCTGGTAAGACCCGCTACTCGGCACCTTAGACCTCCGTATTCCATTTAGCCTGAAGTCTCATGGTGATGAGGCTTCAGGCTTGATTGGGTTACTCATCTGGTTTAAAGTGCTGGGGGATTTGCTGCCTACCCCCATGGGGTGAGTCAAACCCCGACATCGGTGCGGTTTTGTTCCCGAGATAGAATAACAATTGAGAAACCCCAACTGTAGACATTTAGCCCTAAGAGGTACCGTATGAAATCTGTTGCTAGTGTTGCTCGTAAGCTGGGCATCGCATTCTTATCAATGCTGCTGATAGTTGGCAGCCTGGTATTGGTAGCGGCGCCGGCTTCTGCAACCAACTACGAGGTAAAAATGGGTTCTGACTCAGGACTATTGGTGTTCGAGCCTTCCAGCATCACCGTCAAGCCTGGTGATACTGTCACCTGGGTTAACAACAAGATGGCCCCCCACAACGTCATCTTTGATGCATCCGGTATTCCCGGAGACAAAGATCTTGCCGATAAAATCTCCCATGACGATCTAACCTTTGCCCCTGGAGAATCCTACGGCACTACCTTCACCGACGACATGCCCGCTGGCACCTACACCTACTACTGTGCCCCTCACCGAGGCGCAGGCATGGTTGGCAAGGTTGTCCTGGAAAAGTAGGCTTGAGCCATTTGATCGGTAGCTAACGCCTACCGTCTAAGCTGGCGCGGATCTGAATAGATTCGCGCTTTTCGTTTTGGCTTTATTTGGGGGCTGTCCGCAGTGACTGAGCAGAGGGGGCGCGGGTCTTCCTGCCGACGGCGGCCACCTTGAAAACCTGCGGCAACCATGGAACAGTAAACCTACTAGTGCAATTCCTCCGGTATTGATGACCTCTAATCTACCAGCGGCCCAGACTCTCCGACAGCTGAGACCCCTACTACTCGAGTTTCACAAAGCTTTGATGGAAGCCGAGAAAAGCGACTACGAACGCATCCACGGACCGATTAAAAATCGGGGCGAATATTTTCAACTCGTCGTCAGCCATGAGTGGTTTAGCTGGCTACGGCCTATCTCCCAGTTCATTGCCCGCATGGATGAGGTGTTGATGTCCAGGCAAGACCAGCCCCCAGAGGCCTTTCAATCCCTGGTGCAAGAGGCCCGGGCACTGCTGTTCAGTTCTAGCACCGGGGATGCTCTGAAACAGCGGTATCCTACGGCCATCGAACTCGACCCCACCATTGCTGTGCTCCATGCTCAGATCGACGCCCTGATGAACCCCCGATCCTAAGCCAGAGAATACTTTCTAAGAGACCAACCCATGAAAATATAGTAGGGTTATCTATGATGTTGCCCCTCTCGTCAAGGTCAGGGGCTGTTTAGAGCGAGTGTGTGTACCTATGAAAGTCGGCGATCGTATCCGCATCAAGGAGTCAGTGATTTTTTATCACCACCCGCTGCATAAAAATGAAGCATTTGATGCAAAAGGCTTGGAAGGGGAAGTCGTAAAAGTTTTATCTGACTATAAGGGCAGGCCGATCAGCCCGAATTTTCCAATCCAGGCAGAATTTCCGGTCGAAGGAGCCAAGCGTCCCTTTAAAGCCCATCTCCAAGCTAGTGAGATCGAGGTGGTGGCATCCTAGCGGAGGCTTACTCGGGGGGCTGTCGCCATAGCTGCCGAAACCAAGCCAGCAAGTTAGTCTCCGCCGCCATTGCCTCGAGTTCCTGCTGATGCTGCTGACATACCTGGCAATACCAAAGGTGATACTGTTCTAACCGTTCTCGGTGGTCCATTTCTAGCCGAAAGTCCTGGGCCAGCTGATGAACGACGAGAATGTCAGCCGCTTCTGGGGGACTAGGCTGATAGCGGGAAAATACGTTTTCCATGGAGTTGCGATGGAGAGGGGCGCGGTACCCAGTTCGGCTTGGATCATAACCATCATATAAACAGACTATGACCAGTCGTGATGTTCCTAAGGTGGAGCCCGTGACCCAGCCCAATCGCCCTCAGCTACCGCTGCTGACCATGCTGCGCCTAGGGGTGTTCAACATGGGACTCGGTATTATGTCCCTGCTGACCCTCGGGGTGCTCAACCGGGTCATGATTGATGAGCTGAACGTACCGGCCCTGGTGGCTGCAGGGGCGATCGCCGTGCATCAGTTCATGGCCCCGGCCCGGATCTGGTTTGGTCAAATGTCCGACTCTCGACCGATTTTGGGCCATCATCGCAGCGGCTACGTCTGGCTGGGGATTCTGTCGGTAGCAGTGACGTCATTTGTGGCGGTACAGGTGATTTGGGGTTTGGCCGGCAGCATGGAGGAAGTGGGTTGGGGCCCCCAGAGCTATCCCTGGGTGCTGCTACTAGGGGCTGTCTTTGCCGTTTATGGGCTGGCCCTGAGTGCCACCTCAACTCCCTTTACTGCTCTACTGGTAGACGTATCAGACGAAGACACCCGTTCTCGCCTGGTGGGCATCGGCTGGGCCATGCTGATGGTCGGCATTATTACCGGCGTGATTATTACCAGCAGCGTGCTTGGGGCCCTGGAAATAGACGCTTCCCTGAGTCAGGTCAAGGTTCTCATCAACCGGCTGTTTATCATTGCCCCGGCCATTGTCTGTGTGCTGGCCATCGTCAGTACCCTAGGCGTCGAGAAAAAATATTCTCGTCTTCGCGATCGCTCCGATATTTCCGATCGCGAAGACCGTATTACCTTACGTCGAGCCCTGACGATTCTCACGGCCAGCCGTCAAACGGGACTGTTTTTCACCTTTCTGCTGGTGCTGAGCCTGAGCCTGTTCATGCAGGATGCCATCTTAGAGCCCTACGGTGGAGAGGTGTTTGCCATGGCCATTGCCGAAACCACCCAGCTGAATGCGGCCTTTGGCCTGGGCACCCTGCTGGGTATCATTCTCACCGGATTTCTGGTGGTGCCCCGGATTGGCAAACAGCGCACCGTCGTGGTTGGCTGTCTCTGGGCTGCCTTCTGCCTGGTAATGATTAGCCTGTCGGGGCTGACGGGTAGCCCGCCGCTGCTGATGGCGGCTGTGTTTTGCTTCGGGATTGCCTCTGGGGTGCTTACCCTAGGCGCGATCGTGCTGATGCTTGATTTGACCATTGCGGAAACCGCTGGCACGTTTATCGGGGCCTGGGGGCTGGCCCAGGCGATCGCCCGGGGCGGAGCCACGGTCCTCGGCGGCGGCGTTTTGGATTTGGGCAAGGCCGCCCTCAGGGCTTTCTATGGCACCGCTACTCTGCCTGAAACTCAGGTGCTACCGGCCTATGCCCTGGTGTTTTTAACCCAGGCAGCCGGCATGATTTTGGCGGTGGTGCTGCTGAGCCGAGTCGATATTCAAGAATTCCAGTCCAATGCCAAGCAGGCCATCACCGCTGCCTTAGAAAGCGATATGGACTAGGAGGCGGTTAGTCATGGACAGCTTTTGCGAACAAATTTTGGCCTTTTGCCAGCAGGCCACTGGGGCGGTAGGGCGACAGCTGCTGACTGACTTCGGCCAGGCCCAGGCCGATGAAAAGGCCGATGGCAGCCTGGTCACAACCTCCGATCGCTGGGCCGACCAGACCCTGAGGGAACGGATTCTTAAAGAATTTCCTGACCACGGCGTCCTCAGCGAAGAAGTGGAGCATATCTTTCCCGACACCGAATGGTGCTGGATTATTGATCCCATCGACGGCACCACCAACTTTACCCGGGGGATCCCCCTGTGGGGGATTTCCTTAGGATTGCTCTATCGAGGTACGCCGGTGTTTGGCTATGTGGCGATTCCCCCGGCCCGACAGACCTTCCATGGGTTTCTGCCCGGAGATTCGGGCCTGGACTGGTCCGAAGGGGCATTTTGCAACGGCCAGCCAATGCACACGAGCCAGGCAGTCCCCGGCAAAAACCAGCTATTTAGCCTCTGTGCCCGCAGCACTGCCGTCTTAGCCGAGCCGTTTCCGTGCAAAATTCGCATGCTGGGGGTGGCCACCTACAATCTGCTGACGGTGGCTGCAGGGCCCAGCCTGGGGGCCGTTGAGGCTACCCCTAAGATTTGGGATATTGCCGCTGTCTGGGCGATCGCCCAGGCCGCCGGCGCTAGCTGGATCGCCCTGGATGACCAGCCGCCATTTCCCCTCACCGTCGGTCGGGACTATGGTCACCAACCCTATCCAACCCTGGTGAGTGCCCAAGCAGACTGGGTTGAAACCTTTCGCCCCCTGGTACAGCGAGTCGTCCCGTAGGGCCCTGCCGATAGCCTGGACTGGGGCAGCCATGGTGTTTCAGCGGGCGATCTACAATCAAAAGGACGCATTTCAGGATGAGAAACCAGCTATGGCTTTAACCGTGGGTGATCCAGCGCCGGAGTTTAGCCTTCCCGACGCCGAAGGCAATGTGGGTAACCTGGCCGTCGTT
>PYEQ01000897.1 GCA_003017785.1 filamentous cyanobacterium CCP5
AACGGTTGACGGCTACCAGTCCTGGCTAGAGGACAAAATTCGTCAGCTCAGCGTTACGGCCCTTAGTTCCAATACCCTCACCTGTCATGCCTGTGGAGAGATTGCTGGTACCTATATCATTGAGTACCAGGGACAAACCTTTCGTCTGCCGGGAGAAGAGGCGCTGGCATTCCTGGAGTTCATTACCGTAAACTAAAAAAGTTAACGTCAAAGGCAAAGCTTGGAAACGATAAGAGCCTCTTTAAGCTTGAGTTCTGGTGTGATGCTCAAGTGTTCTGAATACAAGGAATGCTGGCCTGTTCTTCATCTCACCTGTGACGCTGAGCGAGCCTCTGAAGCCGTCCGATATTTTTCTCGGCTCGGGGTCGAGGAATCCAAAAAACCTGGCTAAAAGATAGGGGGTTTTCTCAGGAAAGATACTTCTTTATCAGCAGGTTGAGCTTGTCAAGGGTAGCCTGGGGAGCCTTGTCGAGCGGCGTAATGATGGCGTACTTCAGCGCCGAGTGGGCCTCCGACTCGGGCGGGTGGTTGGCAATGCGGTTCACCACCTCGCGAATCACCCGCTGGGCGTTGACGGCGTTCTTTTGCAGATTGCCGATCACCATCTCCACGGTGACGCTGTCGTGGTCGGGGTGCCAGCAATCGTAGTCAGTGACCAGAGCCAGGGTAGCGTAGGCAATCTCGGCCTCGCGGGCTAGCTTGGCTTCGGGAAGGTTAGTCATGCCGATGACGGTGGCGCCCCAGCTGCGGTACAGCTCCGACTCGGCCTTGGTCGAAAACGCTGGCCCTTCCATGCAGACGTAGGTGCCGCCCCGGTGCAGGTCCATATCCGGTAGCTCAAGACTTTCAACAGCATCAGCTAGTACTCCTGCCAAAGCATTGCAAACCGGGTCGCCAAAGGTAATGTGGGCCACCAGCCCCTCGCCAAAGAAGGTGTTGATCCGGTTGCGGGTGCGATCGATGAACTGGTCGGGCACGACCATATCCAGTGGTTTAGCGGCCTCTTTGAGCGAACCGACAGCGGAGGCCGAGATCAGATACTCTACCCCGAGGAATTTCATAGCGTAGATGTTGGCGCGGAAGGGCAGTTCGGTGGGCATCAGGGTGTGGCCGCGCCCGTGACGAGCCAAAAACGCGACGCGGGTGCCATCCAGCGTACCCAGAATGATGGCGTCGGAGGGTGCGCCAAAGGGGGTATCGATGCGAATTTCTTCAATGTCGGTGAGGGCTTCCATCTGGTAGAGGCCGCTGCCGCCGATGATGCCAATCTGTGCCTGTGCCGCCATGGTGGTTACTGTCGAGAGCTGGACTGCCCTATCATAGCCAACAGTTCTACGGGCGAACCCAGACGCTTCAGCAGGTGCGCCGCCAAATTGCCAAACCCATTCTTTTCGGCCTCGGAGCCAGGGCCAAAATCGCTAAAGTGAATTGTCACCCCTTTGAGCCGCAGGCCCACCAGGGTCAGACAAAATTGCAGCCATCTTCTCAGGCTCTTGCGGTAGTTATCGCCGCAAATCGGTACATCACAGTAGACCACTCGATCGCCGGAGGGCAGCTTGAGCGGATCGCAGGGCACTAGAAGGTGGTTGTGGGCCAAAAGCTGGTCTATGTCCTGACCGCGATCGCGCACAAAGCGCTCGCTGGTATGGTGGGCAAAAATGGGCGTAAAAGCAGAATCAAGCGGGCGGTAGTTAAAGTCTTCAATCATCTCCTGGCAGACGGTGCTGATGGCTTGCAGGGAGGCATTGGGCGCTTGCCGCTGCCAGGCCAAACAGCGAGATGCATCTAGCCTCTGGGCGACCTGATTTTTCCAGGTTTCGTGGGCCGGGGCGGTGTGCTGAGCGGCGGCTTTGGTATTGAGCATGGCGGGTTCAAAAGGGGCCTGCAAAAAGCGGCACAGCTGCTGCAGCGTCTCGGTTGGTTGAGCTACCAACGTTTCGTACTGGAGGGTGTAGGACTGGCGATCGCGCTCAAAAAACCCCTTGCCTTGCCGATACCACCGCTCGATCAGGTAGGCGCTGTGCAGGGGCTTGG
>PYEQ01000089.1 GCA_003017785.1 filamentous cyanobacterium CCP5
GTCCACGAATCCCACGGGGTGCAGTTCAGGCTGGGTACTAAAGCCAAAGCCTTCAAAGGTGATGGCCAGGTACAGACCGTTGAGCTAGAAACGGGGGAAACCCTCAGCGCCGATCTGGTGATCGTCGGCATCGGCGTCAAACCCGCCACTGACTTCGCCGAAGCACTGCCTTTGCAAGACAACGGGGCCGTCAGAGTCGATCAGTATTTGCAGGCGGCCCCCTTCGTCTATGCCGCTGGGGACATTGCCCAGTTCCCCTACTTCGCCACCGGAGAACCCGTCCGCATCGAGCACTGGCGGTTGGCCCTCCAGCATGGCCGCATCGCTGCCCGCAACATGCTGGGTCAGGCGGTGCCGTTTAAGGGGGTGCCCTTTTTCTGGACGGGGCAGTACGACCTGAAGCTGCGCTACGTGGGCCATGCCGAAGCCTGGGACGATGTGGTGATCCAGGGCAGCCTGGAGGACAAAGAATTCTTAGCCTTCTACGCCCAGGGAGAACAGGTGATGGCGGTGGCGGGGATTGGCCGCGATCGCGACATCGCCGCCATTTCAGAGCTGATGCGGCTCCAGCAGATGCCCACCGCCCAGCAGCTACCGCAGATTCAAGATTGGCCCGCACAACTACATCCATGACCTACGACTACGACCTGATCATCGTCGGTGCGGGGGCCGGAGGCGGTACCCTCGCCTACGCCCTCGCCGCCACCGGCAAGCGGATTTTGCTGATTGAGCGGGGGGACTATCTGCCCCGGGAGAAAGAAAACTGGGATCCGGACGAGATCTTTACCCGGCGGCGGTACCAGACCCAGGAAGAATGGCTCGATGCCCACTCCCAGCCCTTCAACCCGGAAGCCTACTACGTGGTCGGTGGCAACACCAAGTGCTATGGAGCAGCCCTGCAAAGAATGCGGGCGGAAGACTTTGGCGAACTGCGTCACTACGACGGGGTTTCTCCCGCCTGGCCCTTCGCCTACGATACCCTGGAGCCCTACTACACCCGGGCTGAAAGCCTCTACAAAATCCACGGCCAGCGGGGAGAAGACCCGATCGAGCCGCCGATGTCGGTCGAGTACCCGTTCCCGGCCATGGCCCACGAGCCCCGGATTCAGGAGATTGCCGATCGCTTTCAGGCCAAGGGGCTCAACCCGCTGCACCTGACCCTGGCCCTGAATCGCAACCAGGCGGCACCGGAGCACAGCCCCTGCATTCGCTGCGACACCTGTGACCCCTACCCCTGTATGGTGAATGCCAAGTGCGACGCCCAGGTAGCCTGCGTCGATCCGGCGCTTATCTACAAAAACGTTACCCTGCTGACCAACACCCTGGTGACACGGTTGCTGACCAGCCCTGACGGACGGCGAGTAGACCGGGTAGAAATCAAAACCGACCTGGGCAGCGAAACCCTGTCGGCAGAAACGGTGGTCGTCTCCTGCGGGGCGATTAACTCAGCGGCCCTGCTGCTGCGATCGCGCAACGACCAGCACCCCAACGGGCTGGCCAACGCCTCCGATCAGGTGGGGCGCAACATTCAAAAGCACAACCATTCGGCCCTGATGGCCATTTCTCCCGAACCAAACGACACCGTTTTTCAGAAAACCCTCGGCATCCACGACTACTACTTCGGCGGCCCCGACCAGGACTACCCCCTCGGCCAGATTCAGCTTACCGGCAAGGCCAAGTGGCAGCGGCTCAAAAAAATGACCCCTACCGACCTGCCCCAGGCCATGCTCGAATACCTGGCCCACCATTCCGTGGACTGGTGGGTAACCACCGAAGACCTGCCCGATCCCAATAACCGGGTCACCCTCACCGCTCAGGGCCAGATTCAAGTCGCTTACAAATCCAACAACCTCAAGCCCCACGCAGAGCTGATTAGCCTGCTAGAGCAGCATTTGCGGGACATGGATTTCTATCTGTTCTGGCACAAGCGGATGGATCTGACGGTGTTTTGGCACCAGATCGGCACCTGCCGGTTTGGGGAAGACCCCAGCCAGAGCGTGCTGGATGTAAACTGCCGCACCCACGATGTGGAAAACCTGTACGTGGTAGATGCCAGCTTTTTTCCCTCTATGGGAGCCATGAACCCGACCCTGACGATCGCGGCTAATGCTCTGCGGGTGGGGGACCATCTGAAATCTCGAGGGTAGATCCATCAAACCCATGGCTAGGCCGCCAGGGCTACTCACAACCTGGCCGCGTTGACTCAGCTGCCCCATAGCCAGCGGCAGCCCTGATCCTGGTCCGAGAGTCGGCTCCCCAGTATTGCAAACGTTCTAGGAGCCCTAGTCACCCCCCAGGCGGTGTTACCAGGAATGCAGTAGTTTCCTGATAAAAGCACGATGATCTTTGCTGCCGGTGGTTTTGCTCTGCATCCTCGCATTCTCCTGTTGCCTCTGCCCGATGATGTCGGACCTGGCTGCGTGGTGCGTCTGCAGGTTGGCCAGTCCGGCTATGCGCTCATTCAGGACTGAACGCCATGCCGGATTCTGCACCCGTTACCGTGGTAATTGCCCAGCAGGTTAAGCCGGGGCATGAAGCGGAGTACGAGGCCTGGATGAGTGGCATTGCTCAGGTAGCCAGCACCTATCCAGGGCACCTGGGGGTCAATCAAATTCGTCCTCATCCCGGTGTGCGATCGGAATATGTCACCATTTTTCGGTTTGACAGCTACGAGCACCTCAAAGCCTGGATGACCTCCCGCGATCGCCAGTTCTGGCTCGACAAAGCCCAGCCGCTGATCGCCGCCAATCCCCAGGTTCAGCAGATCTCCGGGGTAGAAGCCTGGTTTTCGATCCCCGGTAAGGTGCTGCGCACCCCGCCGCGATACAAAACCGCCCTGCTCACCGGAACCGTAGTCTACATTTTGATCAATCTCTTGAATCGGTTTGTGACCCCTTTCCTGCGAGGGCTGCCCGCCTGGTTAGGGTCGTTTTTATACCGATGCCTGGGAAGCCTATCGAGCTGTACTCCCGTCCAAGTGCCATCGAGTTGTGCCCAAGGATAGCGGCAAAACCAACTATATCGAGCGATTCAACTGTACGTCGCGACAGCGGGTTTCACGATGCGCGCGGCGCAGTTTGGCATTTTCCAAGAGCCTGGGCAATCTTATCGGCTTGTTGTGGAATTTCATCCATCACTCCAACAAATCATTACCCCCGTAGCGCCATCGAGGCTTTTTCTAAAAGGCTGCCAAAAATTTTTGTATCGAGCCCAAAGACTGAGATTGTCAAACGGAATACTATGGCAGCGTAAGCACTTACCTAGCACCGATGACCTGGTTAAAGCTGACGAAACAAGCGCTTTATCTTATGAAGGGGGGAAGCGCCCAATATATCGACAAGGTAGATCTCACTGCCATCAGCGATAAGGAATCAAAGCTCCATATCCCCCTTAAATGGTTTCAGGTCTCGGACAGTGATGCTCCCAGCGGTCTGGTCGTTGCCTTTGAATCAGCCAGCGAACCAGAGAAACTAGAGATTCCATCCGATGGCTTTGATGCCGCTGGTGTTTTAAATCGGGTGATTTCAACTCGGGACTGGGGGGCTAGAGGACCGCGCACACAGTTTGGAATGACGACCCCTCGATATATCGTCATCCACCACACCTTCAGCCTGACAGCATCGGGAAACCAGTCAGAATCAGCGGCAAAAACTCTGGCTCGAAATATTCAAAACTTTCACATGGACAACAATGGCTGGAGTGATTCTGGCCATAACTTTTTGAATACCACCGGCGGATTTACCCTAGAAGGTCGCCACGGAACCCTTGGCAATATCAAGAATGGTCTGTGCGTTCGATCTGCCCATGCTCCAGGGGCGAATGATTCTCCGGGTATTGAGAATGAGGGAGACTTCAGAACAGCTGCCATGGGGGCAACCCAGTGGAATAGCCTGGTGGATCTCTGCGCTGCGATTTGTAAGTCTTGCAGTATCGACCCAAACAACATCAAGGGCCATCGGGATTTTGTCGCCACCGAATGCCCAGGGGACTGGCTGTATGGCCAACTGCCAAAGCTTCGCAATGAAGTGCGCAATAATCTGGGCTAGTGGGGATGACCTTGTAGCTAAGGCAACGTCTTGCGGGCTCACCCCTGAAATTCTGGAGCATTTCTTATGGCTTTGGTCGGGTAGATTTGGACATAGACAGTCTCTGAAACTCCCAGGACTGGGAGTCTACCTGACGCGCAATTGTCCAAAGTATTGGCTTGATTGCTATATGGGATGAGTGATGGGCGTGATGTAATCGATACAAAGCAAAAGATCCCTAGATTCCTTGAGAGTCTTGGGATCTTTTGACAGAGTGGCTTTCGAATCGTTTTACCGTTCGGTGAGCTTGGTCAGCAGCTTATTTGATCGCTCCACAAAGGTCTTCATGCCGTCGGCATCAAACCCCTTCTGGGCCATCAGGGCCGTGTCGTAGATTTGGTTGGCAATCAGGTTAGCTAGCTGTCCTGCCGGGGAGCTTTCGCCCCCGGCTCCGACGATGGTGCTCTGGCTCAGCCCCAGCAGGTTTTGAATCAACGGGTGGGCGGTGTTTACCACCAGCACATGCTCTTCCGGGAAGTCCATCTGCCGCTGCTGGATCAGGGCGCTGATTTCCTGCATTCGGCGGCTTTCTTCCGGCACCAGCACCATGGCCGGGGGAGTGGTATCGGGGTTGTCCCCTTTGAGGGCCTTAGGCTTGACGTTCACCTTGGGCTTGTTCAGCGCCTGGTCAAACAGCTCCTTGATCTGATCGTCGCGGGTCTTGTTGGTGGCCGGATCGACGATTTCGCTTTCTTGGTTTTTGTCCAGCAGGGTGTCGTCCAGGTCGGCATCTACCCGCGAGAATTTCACGTCGGAATATTCCCGCTCCAGGAATGGAATGAAGTGGGTGTCGATGAAGGAGTCCATGTACAGGACTTCGAGGCCCTGGCTCTTGTGTAGATCAATGTAAGTAGCTTGAGCTACCTCGTCGGTGGCATAGAAGATGCGATTTTCGTGGCGATCTTTGTTGCGCTCCAGGTATTCCTTGATATTGGTGTAGAAGTTGCCTTTAGAGTCGGTGGCGGGTTTGTCGCCAGCGGCAGCGTCCGCCCAGGCGTCCCCTTCCTCGGTCTGCACTTCTACCTGCATGTCAGACGCGCTAGCCCCCAAGTCAGCGGTGGTGCGGAAAATCAAAATGTCTTCCACCTGGGACTTGAACTTGTCGTTGTTGAGGGAGCCAAACTTGACGAAGTTGCCCAGATCCTGCCAGGCTTCCACGTACTTGGTGCGATCGTCCCGGTACAGAACCTTGAGGTTGTCCCCCACCTTGCGGGCGATGTATTCGCCGATTTTGCGGACGGTGCGATCGCCCTGCAAAAAGCTCCGCGACACGTTCAGCGGAATATCGGTGCTGTCGATCACCCCCCGCAGGGGCAGCAGAAAGTTGGGGACAATCTCTTCGCAGTTGTCAGTGACGAACACCTGATTGCAAAACAGCTTGATGCTGCTCTTGGTGACGTCAATATCCGGCTTTAGCTTAGGGAAATAGAGAATGCCGTTGACCACGAAGGGGTAGTCGGTGTTGAGGTGAATCCACAGCAGCGGATCTTCCTGGAAGGGGTAGAGGTAGCGGTAAAACTCCAGATAGTCCTCGTCGCTGAGGTTGGAAGGGGACTGCTTCCAGGGAGCCTCATGCTTGTTGATCACCTCGCCATCTAGCTTGATGGGCACCGGCATGAAGTCGCAGTAGTTCTTGACGAGTTGCCGGACGCGGGCGGGCTCCAGGTATTCTTCCTCGCCCTCCATCAAGGTCAGGGTGATGGTGGTGCCGACGCTGCTGCGCTCGGAGGGAGAAAGCTCAAATTCAGTGGTGCCGTCACAGCTCCAGTGGACGGCTTCGGCTCCTGACTGGTAGGAGAGGGTGTCAATGTCGACCCGGCTGGCCACCATAAATGAAGAGTAGAAGCCCAGGCCGAAGTGGCCAATGATGCTGTCGTCGGTGCTGTCTTTGTACTTGGTGATGAATTCTTCAGCGCTGGAGAAAGCCACCTGGTTAATGTACTTTTTCACCTCCTCAGCGGTCATGCCGATGCCAGTGTCGGTGATGCTGAGGGTCTTGGCGTCTTTGTCCAGCTTGATTTCGATTTCAGGGCTGCTGACGTCGCCCGAATATTCGCCAGAACGGGCCACCATCGACAGCTTGCTGATGGCATCTACTGCATTAGAGATCAGCTCCCGCAGAAAGATTTCATGCTCTGAATAGAGCGCTTTTTTGATAATCGGAAAAATGTTCTCAGTGTGAATTGAGATATTGCCTTTTTCCAAAATCGTGGCCATGACGCCTCCACCGTGTTGACTGCTAGCTACCTAGCTGCCTATTTTGGCGGCGATCGCCCCGATCCAACAAGCCGCGATCTCTATCCTTGGGAGTACGGTTCTCCCCCAAGCATGTTGTCCTTACCCATTGAAGACCCGTTCTTTACCCCATCCCGACCCCAGATTACTTAATCTGCAAATTTAGCTGGTAGTTGAGATGGCCGGTTTCCGCTGGCTGATGGGCCAATTCCGTATCAGGCCCATGGAAACGGATCGTAACGGGTTCGGAGCCGGGATCATAGCGACCAGTGAGCAGCACCGTCGTATCTCCCGCCTTGAGGTAAGGGGCCAAATTGATCACAGTAGCCCCCCGCTCGATGGTTTGAACTTCCTCACCATTGACAGCGATCGTACCCTTAATCGGCCCTGGGCTGGCGATCGCCAGGCGGTGGGGCTGTTCTACCTGATTACGATCAATGCTGATGGTGTAATCCTGGCGCTGATAGGACCGAACAAAGTCCTTAAGAAGAGTCTTAAACTGGCCAGATCGCAAGGTTTCTGCCAGGTTGCTATGGGGAGCACTGTACCGAGCAATGGAGGGGGATGCCGCCGTCAGTTGCAGCCCTAGCAGGATGATAATCGCTAGCCAAAATCGCTGAAACACCACAACTTACCTCACTCAACTATCAGGCCAGCCATCGCTGGAAAGAACACCCTTATTAAACTGATTTCTGTCCAAAGCAGCCTCGGTAGGACCCCCAGAAATTAGTGGAAATTAAGCCAGCGATAGATGGGGTCGTCAACTGCTACTAGCCTCAGCTTAGGAGCCCTGACGCATAGCCTGGGCGAAGATGTTCCCTAGAAGCGATGAAAATCCCAGGTGGAAAGAGCTCAGAGGATTTCCGTATTTTTTCAGGGATTCGTAACATAAGTTTTTGAACCATAGGTTTTTGCAGCAATGGGCGTATCCTTGGCACCACGGCGATAGTCGCTGGTCTACAGCTAATCATTCGCTTCGGCTAATTTACCCCAGTCAACTCATCCAAAGGGTATAGCTGTTTTCATTGCCTCGCCTTTTAGAATAATTGGGCTTATGTATTCAGTTTTTAGTTCTCAACTATGGCAAAATTCACCATCTACGGTCCGGCCTTGAGTACCTATGTGCGAACCGTGAGGCTGATTCTTGAGTCCGTCGGGGCTGATTACGACCTGCAAGAGATAGACATTCTCACCGGTGAAAACGAGCAGCCAGCATACTTGGCCAAGCATCCCTTCGGTAAGGTACCGACCCTGGAGGTAGACGGCCAACTGCTCTACGAAACCAACGCCATTAGTGAATATTTAGATGCCACCGTAGCCGGCGATCGCTTCCGTCCGGCAGAGCCCATGGCTCGGGCCAAGATGCGCCAAATCATGGCTATTGTTGATAGCTACCTGTACGCCCCCACAATTAGCACCATTGTGATTCAACGGCTGATCGTTCCCAGCCAAGATGGGCAAACCGATGAGGCTGCCGTTGCCGCAGCGCTACCCAAAACCCAGACGGCCCTCAAAGCAATTGAAGCTATTTCCACCTTTGGTCCCTATCTGCTGGGCAGCAACCTCACCCTAGCAGACTTCTTCCTGATGCCGATTTTCTTCTATCTGTCCCGAACACCAGAATTTGAAGCGGCGACATCTGACACGCCCCAGCTGAAAGCTTGGTGGGAAACAACCGGTCAAGATCAAACCCTGGCTAAGGTCACGGGCTAGCATTTAAGACTCAATTATTCCTGAAGAGGTCAACGGGCATCTTGCCCGTTGACCTCTTCGTCTGCTGACGGGCTCGATCTCAACTATTGCGTCGGGCGGGCGGGTTTGACCCTCTGGCCAAAAGGGTTTACATCTTTATAGGCCAAGACAACCCTGCCAGCCGTGGTAGCGGTTAGATATCTTTTATTGGGAGCATCCTCCCTGACTACAGCCACTATGCTCACAGTCGCTATCTGGAATCTTAAAGGCGGCACAGGGAAATCTTCGACCGCTTTGAATCTGGGAGCGGAGTTGGCGATCGCCCAGTTCAAAACAGTGCTGATCGATCTCGATGGGCAGCGTACCCTTAGCTACAGCCTCGGCATGGATCGCAGCACTCCTAATGTGCTGGACTGGCTGGAAGGACGAGGCAAGCCGCTGCTGACCGAGATTGACCAGCTATACCTGGTGCCCGGCGATATTGGAACGTTTCAACTGTTTTCTGAGGATAATATCCTTAAGCCTTGCCTGCGGCAGCTCAAGGGATTTGACGTTTGCCTGATTGACTGTCCCCCTAGCCTCAGTGCGCCTACGCTTCAGGCCATTTGGAGTGCGGACCGAGTATTGATGCCAACCCTGGCTGAGCCTGCCAGTCTCAAAGGCGTGATTGAGGCTGTCGGGCTGGTTCGCGACGAACAGGAAAACCTACCCGTCGATGTTTTGCGGACTCGCTATCGTTCACGACTCAAAATTAGCCGTGAAGTGGTCGAACAGCTGGTGGCAGTTCTTAAGCCTGTTCACTATCGGCTATTGAAAACCACCATCCCCGACAATGTGGCTATCTCGGAGTCAATTGCCAGACAGGTCCCAGCCCGCAACTATGCCACCTCTTCTCCGGGGGCGATCGCCTACCGAGATCTGGCCATTGAAGTGATCTCCCTGTGGAAGCTAGGACCTCTGTTGCCATAGCCTGACGCATATACATGCGCATCTTTATGCATCTACGAACAACCTGTCCAATCAGCTCTAAACCACAGCTGCCGTAGCCCGATCAGCGGGTACTTCTTGAGACCGACAAACGGGGATTTTAATCGTGAATTCAGCGCCTCCCTCTGAACAAGGACGGTATTCTAGGGAACCATTGTGTTTTTGGGTAATAATTTGATGGCTAATCGACATCCCTAACCCTGTCCCCTTGCCGACGGGCTTAGTCGTAAAAAACGGATCGAATATTTGCTTGGCTGCTGCCTCAGGAATGCCCGGACCATTATCCCGAATAGAGATCACAGCCCAGCCCTCCGCTGAAGATCGGGTTTGAATGTGGATACAAGGGGGGAATTCAGGGGAATAGGGTGAGGTTTGATCAGCGTCTAGGGTCTCTAGAACCCCGTCTAGAGCATCAATGGCGTTAGCCAAAATATTCATGAACACCTGATTCAGCTGACTGGCAAAGCACTCGACCTGAGGCAAATGTCCATAGTCTTTGACAATTTTAATCTTGGGCAAACCTGGATTCGACTGTTTAAGGCGATGCTGCAAAATCAACAGCGTACTGTCTATCCCCTCATGGATGTTAACTGCTTTGACTTCAGCTTCATCGATGCGGGAGAAATTGCGCAAAGACAGAACAATCTGCCGAATTCGACTGGCTCCCAGCTTCATGGAGCCCATTAGTCGAGGCATATCCTCCCTCAAAAACTCTAAGTCAATATCCTCCATAAATGCCTGGACCGCTTCAGGAGGAGGGGACTGATGGGTTTGATATAGCTCAATCAGCTGCAACAGGTCATTGACATAACCGCTGGCGGGGTTTAAATTGCCGTAAATGAAATTAATCGGATTGTTGATTTCGTGGGCAATGCCGGCCACTAGCTGCCCAAGGGACGACATTTTCTCACTTTGAACGAGATGTAGCTGAGCCTGCTGCAGGGTTCCCAGGGCATGGGTGAGCTCCTCCGTACGAGCGGCTACCTGGGCTTCCAGATTTTGGCGTAGGTGACGCAGCTGCAAATGAACATCAATGCGGGCAAGCACTTCTTCGTGCTGAATGGGTTTAGTGATGTAGTCGACAGCCCCCAGCTTGAGCCCTTTGACTTTATCGACGGTGTCGGCCAAGGCCGTCATAAAAATTACCGGGATATCGCTGGTGGTGGCGTTCGCCTTCAGGGTTCGGCAGGTCTCGAATCCGTCAATGCCTGGCATCATCACGTCCAGCAAAATCAGATCGGGTAGGCTGCTTTGCATTCGCTTTAGAGCGCTTTCTCCACTTTTAGCGATCGCCACCCGATAGCCTGATGCATCGAGTAAATCAAACAGCACCTGAATATTGGTTGGGGTATCGTCCACGACCAGAATAGTTTGCTGGGAAATTGAACTGTTCCGAAGATCCATTAATGTTTCCTGCCCCTTCTCAAAGTTTTGGATTAACTGTGTATTAACTACGTCTGCCGGACGATCAACCCTCTAAATATGAGCTTCAACGAGGTGCAAAATAGCCTCGTCGTCAAACTCTTGGGCCAGTTCTAAAATGCGATTAGTAAAATCGCCGTACTCCTGGGCCATATCCTTAAGCCGCGCAGCCTCCTGCTGAATGTCCTGGATGAATCCTCCCTGGGCTGCTCGATGCAAGGCTTCGAGTTCGGCTGCAGGCGGTACCACCCAGCTGTCCGAACCGGATTTGGCGGATATCACCTGGATTGCGTCAGTAACGATGCCATCTTCGTATATCCATTCAATTGGCAGAAACTTGGCCAGTTCCTGGAGGAGACCGTCAAAGTCAATCGGTTTTGGGAAAAAGCTGTTGCAACCAGCGCCAAAGCTCTCATTGCAGTCCACTTGGGAGAGGGTCGCAGGGGAAGCAATGATGGGTGTCTGGCTAAATTGATCAAGCTGGCGCAGCCTGCGGGTCATGTCTAATCCGCTCAGATGGGGCATAACAACGTCAGTAATGATTAAATCGGGGTTTAGGCTAAGAGCCTTGTCGTACCCCTCTTGGCCGTCGGCGGCTTCCTCCACGGTGAAGCCCAACGGCTCCAGCATGTTAATCAAAATCAGCCGGTTTTCGGGATGATCATCCACCGCCAGAATGGTCATAGGCTGACCGCGATAGCCGACGACCAGAGGTGCGCAGTCTCCCGAGGCCCGACACTCCCAGTCTCTAGCTAGGGGCACATCCAGTTCAAACCAGAAGCGGCTACCCTGACCAACGGTGCTTTCAACGTGAATGTGCCCACCCATCATGGCGATAATCTGCTGGCTGATGGCTAACCCCAGACCGGTGCCTTCGGCATTGCGATCGCGCCCTCCCGCCTGTTCAAATGCCTGAAATACGGCCCCTAGGCGCTCCGGAGGAATACCAATGCCCGTATCCTCTACGACAAACCGAAGTCGCTGGTAGGGCAGGACAGAAGCCATCCCTTGCGCAACCGGAGGGTCTGGTTCAACCCCCAAGCTCTCCACCCGGAAAGTAACTT
>PYEQ01000898.1 GCA_003017785.1 filamentous cyanobacterium CCP5
CGTCGTTGGCGACGGCAAATCGACCATTGAGCAGCTGATCGACATTACCAACCAGGACCCGCGCCGGGGTGTGGGCCACGACAACCTGCTCACCCGCATTGAGGTCGATCGCACCACCTGGCAGCTGCTCGATCGCAAGGGCTACAGCCTTGAGACCGTACTGCCCGAGGGCGAAGTGTGCTATCTGCGGGCCACCGCCAACCTGAGTACCGGCGGCATTGCGATCGATCGCACCGATGACATTCACCCCGACAACATCTGGGTGGCCCAACGGATCGCTAAAACCATCGGTCTCGACATCGCCGGTATCGATGTGGTTACTACCGACATCTCCAAACCCCTGCGCGAGGTGGACGGGGTCATTGTCGAAGTCAATGCGGCCCCAGGGCTGCGCATGCACGTCTGCCCCAGCGTTGGCATTGCCCGCAACGTGGCCGAGCCGATTCTGTCGATGCTGTTTCCGGCCGGCACCCCGGCCCGGGTGCCCATCGTGGCGATCACCGGCACCAACGGCAAAACCACCACCACCCGCCTGACCGCCCACATCTTTAAGCAGACGGGGCAGATGGTGGGCTTTACCACCACTGACGGCATCTACATCGGCGACAACATGGTTGAGCCCGGCGATACCACTGGCCCCCAGAGCGCCCAGGTGATTTTGCAAGACCCCACCGTTGAAGTAGCGGTGCTGGAAACGGCGCGGGGGGGCATTCTGCGATCGGGGCTGGCCTTCAAAGACTGCGACATCGGCGTGGTGCTCAACGTCGCCGCCGACCACATGGGCCTGGGCGACATCGAAACCCTCGAAGATATGGCCCACCTCAAGAGCGTGGTGGCCGAAACCGTGCGCCCCAGCGGCTACGCGGTGCTCAACGCCGACGATCCCCTGGTGGCAGCGATGGCCCAGCGGGTCAAGAGCCAGGTGGCCTACTTCTCAATGGACCCCCACAACGAGCTGGTGCGCAAACACTCCCAGCAGGGGGGGTTAGCCGCCGTCTATGAGCAGGGCTACCTGTCTATTCTCAAAGGCGACTGGCTGCTGCGCATCGAGCAGGCCGAGAAAGTACCTCTCACCATGGGCGGCAAGGCTCCCTTCCAAATCGCCAATGCCCTGGCGGCCAGTCTGGCGGCCTTTGCCCAGGGAGTCGATATCGGCTGCATTCGCCAGGCGCTGCACACCTTTGAGGCCTCTACCGACCAGACCCCAGGCCGCATGAACCTGTTTAACCTGGGTAAGTTTCACGCGCTGGTCGACTACGCCCATAACCCCGCCAGCTACGAAGCGCTGGGCGGCTTTGTGAAGAACTGGCCAGGGCGGCGGATTGGCGTGGTCGGGGGGCCGGGCGATCGCCGCGACGACGACTTCATTACCCTGGGCAAACTCGCCGCCCAGATGTTCGATGACATCATTGTCAAAGAAGATGACGACACCCGCGGCCGCGATCGCGGTGACGCCGCCAAGTGGATCGTCCACGGCATCGAAGAAGTGATCGGCGAAGCCACCTACCGCACCATTCTGAACGAGACCGAAGCCATTAACACGGCCCTAGACGGTGCCCCTAACGACAGCCTGGTGGTGGTTTTGCCCGAGAGCGTCACCCGCGCGATCGCCCTGATCAAGGCCCGCAACCCGTTGCCCCACCAAACATTGACGACGAATGGAGCGATCGAGGCCGTGGCTCAGTCCATCGATCAGTACGTCGAGGTGGCTCCTTCTGGCCTCCGCCAAGGCTAGTGATTGTCAGAGGCCCAATTTTGGGAATCTACGGATGAAGGGCTGACGCTCGGGGAATTTATCCGTAGGGCTATAGCGAGGCAGCATCGCGCCACAATTACAGCGCCAGCAGGCGGTTGATAAACTCGGCCTCCAGGGATTTTTGCTGAAGACGGCGCGCAATCTGTAACCCTTGGTTAAAGGCCTGCTCAGCCAAGTCGGGGGCATCGGTTTTGAGGTAGTAGTCCCCCAGCCAGCGGTAGGTGAGGGCCGTCTGCAGATCAGGAGGAGACGTGACCAGGGTTAGGGCGCTGCGC
>PYEQ01000899.1 GCA_003017785.1 filamentous cyanobacterium CCP5
GTCGAATATCGTGGCCGCGGCGGCGACAGTGGGGCTGCTGGGGCGGGAAGGAATCATCGTCCGCCAGCTGTTGCCGGTGGTAATCTACTACCTGACCTTTGCCGGAATCTTGGGACTGGGGGCGGTGGCGATCACGGGCAGCCCGCTCTAATAATCTATTTCGCCCTGGCTAAAAGCCCTGGTACCGCCAGGGCACCGGATCCACGGCTACGCCGTTCACATACAGCCCCCAGTGGAGATGGGGGCCGGTCGAAGCCCCGGTGGAGCCGACGCCGCCAATCACCTGCCCGGCCTGGACAACGTCTCCTTCGTTCACCTCGATGCGGCTGAGGTGAATCATGATGCTCAGCAGTCCCTGGCCGTGGTCGATGCCGATGGTGTTGCCGTGGAGCTCAAATCCGTCGGCGACCCTCCCCACCAGGGCAATTCGCCCGGCAGCCGGGGCCACCACTGGCGACCCGGTGCCCGCCGCGTAGTCCACCCCGCGGTGATAGTAGTCTTCGGCAAATACGCCGTTATAGTAGCGACGAATGCCATATTCCGTGCTGACCCGTCCCTGGCTGGGGCGCAGCAACGGTCCGCTCCAGTAGCGTTCCGGGGTAACCAGATCCTTAAACGCCGCCACCCGAGCAAATTCATGGTCGGTGCCCAGGTCGCTGCTGCCCGGCGAGAGGGTGATGCGCTGGGTGGGAAAGCGTCGGTTTCTCAGCCCTACCGCCAGGTTGCGGGTGCGTTCTTCCCCCTCCACCCGAATCACGATGCGTCCCGGTGGGTCTAAGGGGCTGGTGGGAATCAGGGCTTGGAAGCGATTATTCCCAATCGGAAAAGTGGGATAGGCCTGGTCATTGGCCGTCACCGTAGGCACCTGAGTGGAGCCAGGGTTCACTGCCTGCACCGTCACCGCGATCGTGTCTCCCAGTTCGGGATCCGGCGGATTGATGGCCACCTCATAGGCCTGGGCCGGGGCGATCGCCAGCCACAGGCTCCCCGCCAGGGAAACTACAAATAGCAGCAGTCCTCGCCCCCGGCCGCTCCGGAGGTTTGGAAAGTTGGTCAATATTAATGGCAGCATCGCTTTCAGCTCTAAACGCACGTATTCACCCCCGACTCGACCGCCTGATAAAACTCACCCAAGCCCTTTCCCAGGGGGCGAAGGCACCAGAGATGCCCTTGGCCCTTGGCTCCCCGCCGGATCAAGTTCCAGGGGCCTAGCCTTCATCCGTTGTGGACTGGGAAATCTCCTCCACTGTCAGCTGGTAGCGCCCCTGGCCGGTGTGGTCATAGGCGTTGACGACCACATAGTAAAGGCCGGTTTGGGGCAGGGTGAAGACCAGTTCAGAGTTTAAGTTCTCGGCAGAAATGTCGTCATTATCCGCCAGGATGTTGCGATCGGCATCGCCGATGAACACATAGGTGTCAAAGTCGGGACTTTCTAGGGTGATGCGGATTTCCTGACCGGCCTGCCCCTGAAACGAATACTCCTGGTAGCGAGACCCATCGGCCAGGGTAGGATTATCCGATCCCAGTAGCCCCTCCGTCGTCAAAATGTACTCCCCTGGAGAGGCAGGAGCCGCCGCCTGGCCCCCTTCCGGTAGAATACGCAGACGATACTGCCCCGCTTCTCCCTCGGCAAAGGCATTCGCCAGGACGATATATTCGCCGGAATAGGGCAGTTCCGCCAGCAGCCGGGCATTGGCATCGCCGCCGCTGTCGTTGTCTTGGATTTGAAACTCTCTGCCTGTAGGAGACAGCAAAATCAGGTAGGGGTTGAGCTCATCGCTGTCCATTTCGATCGCCACCCGCTGGCCCGATTGTCCCTGGAACACATAGGAGTTAAAGAAGCTGCCATCGGGCAACACGGCGCTAGATTCGTCGAGGCGCCCTTCAATGGTGGGGCCGCCAATGGCCACGGGTTCAGGATCCCGATCAAAGCGGGGATTGGCGGTGGCGGCGCTCTGGGAGGCTGTGCCTGCTTCTACGGCGGCAATGAATGGCTGGACTTGATCGACCGGAATTGCGAAGCCAATGC
>PYEQ01000900.1 GCA_003017785.1 filamentous cyanobacterium CCP5
CTGTTGGGGCTGGGGGTGCTGTCGGCGATCGCCGCCGCCATTACCGGCATGGCCGACTTTATCAATATTCCTCGGGCACGTCAGCGTACTGCCGGATGGGCTCACATGGCCCTCCATGTAGGAGCGCTGGTGCTCAGCATTATCAACGTTATTTTGCGGTGGGGCGATCCGGCGGGAGCAATTTTGCCCGTGGGGTTGGTGCTGTCGCTAGTAGTGTCTGGGCTATTGCTGGCCAGCGGCTGGTTTGGGGGCGAGCTGATGTTTCGCCACAAGGTCGGCATTGTCGGCCCCGGTGAAACGATGGAGCGGTAGGCGTCAGCACTGCGCTGCTAGGTGAGGTATGGCCAAAGTTACTGGGTTAGGCACATCAATAAGCCTGAAGACGCTTGAACGCTTGTCTGACAGACCCCCTAACCCAACTGGCTACAGCTATTTGTGCGATGCCTGAAACCAGGAGTTGACTGGACATCCATCTACCTCACCCGCTGCCAAGCCGCTAGGTTCTGGCCCGGTGCAGCGATCGCCCCGCTTCAGCCATTCCGCAGGCGCTGATTCCGTAGATCCTGATTCCGTAGACAAGAGGTGTAGCCATGACTTGGGAAAATCACATTGACTTTGACCACTGCACCATCTCCCATGGATCATCGCCCAGCTCGATGACGCCGGGCCTAACCAATACCTACGATGACGCACTGCGCGAGAAAGCAGGGCAGCACGTGCCGCCGCCGCCGCCGGAGTACATGGGCCTAGAGGGGGAGTACGACACTTTTGGGCTGGTGCGTCGCCTGGCTGAGGCGCTCGATCGCGAGTCTGACCTGACTGCTATCGAAACCCTGACCCTGATTCAGCATGGCAGCACCATTCAGCTGACGGGCGAGGTGAGCGATCGCACCACCCTGGAGCGCATTGTTGATGTGGCCAGGCGGGTAGACGGTACCCGCGAGGTAGACAGCAACCACGTGGCGATCGCTGACCAAAATTCTTAAAGAAAATCCTGGCCAAAGTAAAGTCAAAACCTTTGGTTGTTGCTGGTTTGAAGCACGAACTTGAGTAAGGTGAAGACGCAGCTAGGCTAAAGGCCTTACGGTCGTTGGCTCCAACGCGAGGCGTTGATTTTTTGATTTATGCCGGGTTCAGCAACGCCCAATTTTCACTTGCTTATTCTTACGCATTTATTAAGACGGCTTTAGGCCACCGTTAAGGCTAGCTCTAGAGAAGTAGATAGGCGCTCAGGCGACCTTAACGATTCAGCTCAATGATAGATATGGCTTTGCTTTGAAATGTTTAGGCTGTGGTTGGTATTCTAGTGGAGCCCTTTTCTATGCCTGCCACCCTAAACGATCAAAAGCGAACTGCGATCGCCGAAAAACTGGCTGACATTAAGGCCATTCAAAGTGTAATTATTGACAACGAAGAGCAGTTTCTAAGCCAGTGCAGCGACGAGCACCTGCGCAAGCGTTTAGAAGACATGCTGGAAGACGATCAAAAGAATTTAGATATCGTCGAAACTGCCATCACCCAGTACGGCGTGCAGGCTGAGCCCAAATCTACCGTACAGGAGCTGGTCAACCAGACCAAAAATACCTTCTCGCGCTCCGAACTCAGCCTGTACGACAAAATGGCCCAGCACGAACTGCTCAAGCACGGTCAGGTAGTGTCGGGGCTGGTGGTGCACAAAGCGGCTCAGGTGGTGGGTAAAGATGTAGAGGCCGCCCTCGCACCCCTCAACACCGTCAACTTTGAAAATCGCGCCCACCAGGAGCAGCTTAAGGGCATGCTCGAATACCTCGGCACCCTGGAGTTGACCGGCCAGGAGCCCCAGCAGGGCCTGTGGGCTCGCGTTCAAGATGCGATCGCCGCTGCTACCGGAGTGGTGGGCAGTGCTACCACCCAAGCCTCTAACAGCGGCTCCGCCGACGTGCTGGATTTGATCTTTATGGATCACCAGAAAGCCAAAACCCTGATCAGCGAAATTCGCAACGCAGACAGTGCTGAGCAGTGCAAAGCCCTGTTTGGTCAGCTCTACAA
>PYEQ01000901.1 GCA_003017785.1 filamentous cyanobacterium CCP5
GGGCGACCCACGCGGGGTGTGCGAGCGATGTCGCTGCGCAACGGCGACGAGCTGATCAGCATGGATATTTTGCCGAGCCAGGTGGTCGAAGCGGTGGTCGAGGCCAACGCTAGCGACAGCGATGACGATGACGACGCCAGCGGCGGCGAAAGCGGACCCTGGGTGCTGGTAATTACCGCCTCAGGGCTGGGCAAGCGGGTGCCCGTAGCCAAATTCCGGCTGCAAAATCGGGCCGGTATGGGCCTGATGTCGATCAAGTTCCGCAAGCGGGACGATGCCCTGGCGGCGCTGCTGGTGGTAGGCGAAGGCGATGAACTGATGCTGGTGACGAATCGGGGCATTATTATTCGTCAGCGGGTAGGCGATATCTCGATTCAGTCGCGCCCAGCTACGGGTGTGAAGCTACAGCGGCTGGATGGGGAAGATGCGATCGCGGCAGTTGCCGTCGTGCCCCCGGCCCTACAGGTCGAAGGTCTCGATGATGCCGAGGCAAGCGAGCCAACTGAGGCGGTTGTCGAAGCCATTGTCGAAGCTATTACCGAACCGGCGATCGAGGCCTCAAGCGAAGAAGAGTAAACCCCCATTCCCCCGCAGATGATCTACCGCCAAGGCGATCTCTGCGGGGGCTTTGTTATAGCGCCACAGCTAACGTAAGAACGTCCTGATCACCCAATTACAGGCGATAGACGTACAACCGTTCGCTGCCCCAGCTTAGCTACGGGAAAGCAATACTGTCTCAGCCGAGCTGTTCAGGTCTACACATGGCGACCTGATTGCCATTATCCTTGTGACTGGGGCCTGCTAACCCTAGCCAAAGGGTACGGACTAAATTCACCCATTTTGAAGATTAGCCTATAAATTAAGCCGCCTAGTCGATCTACTAAACGGTTTAGTTTAATCTGTGGTATAACCACTGCTCGTTTGCGCGGAGTTGGCTAGTCCTGCTGGGTCGATGGCACAGCTATGACATTGTTTCTAGAATCCTAGCTATTCACTGGGTATTGATAGTAAGGCCATCGGGGCGGCATCGTCCTGGACAGGCCGCCAATTAGACTGACGTAGCCTTTGGAATTACCTATGATACCAAATCCGAATCACAAACCCCCGATTCCCAAAAGGCCAACCTGTAGGGGCGAATGGCATTCGCCCAGAGGTATTGGGGGTATCTAAGCAGGATTTAGTATGAATCATAGATGCTTCCTGAGAACCACCCTCCACAGGTACGGCTGGCTATGGGGAGCTAGTTTGGGGCAACTTAAGCGAACTGCAATGCGGGCTTACTTCTCAAGAGCCTCCTGCCCTAGCTGGTGAGACTTCTCCACCGCGCTGTTGACATAGCTCTGAATGGACTGTGCCTGCATGAGGGCGAGTGTCGTGGGCTAGGTTGTGATGTCGTCCCGACTGTAGGCACTGTTACCCCGCATGAGAATTTCTACCTCGGGCCACTGCGCGTTAAAAATTCAAGCTTTAACTGGGCTTGCCAAAGCTTCATAAAAGCATTTCCAAAAATAACCGGAAGCTCCGTATTATCACTGAATAAACAATTAGGTTTTTTACAGCTAATTTTGGCAAGACCCAGAATACCAAGGGGCTCTGGGATGGAGGGGCGCGATGTTGCGGTCCCGTTGGAGTAACACGCGCGTCTTGGAGCAAAGAAATGGCTACTAGGTCTTGGGTTTCGCTGGGTAATGGATTTTGGGATGGTACAACAAACTGGACGGAGAATGTGTTGCCCGGTGTTGGTGACGATGTGGTGATTGATGTTGCAGGAGACATTACAGTTACCCATCGCCAAAGCACACCTGTTATTAATAGTCTTATTGCAGAAGAGAACCTAAGCATTACTTCAAACAGCCTACTCAGTATTCAGTTCCAGGGTATTATTAATGGAGATTTTGCCTTAATTAATGGTCGTTTAGTATCAGGTGGGAACATAAATCTGAATGGAGATAGCACCTGGGATGGTGGCACAGTTTCAGGCGGTGGAGTAATCACCAATACTGGGGTGCTTACAGTTGGTAAAAA
>PYEQ01000902.1 GCA_003017785.1 filamentous cyanobacterium CCP5
GCCATGCTCTATGGCAAACGCGATTTGCTGCTGGGTCTACCGGGGTTTAACCATGACTTTATTCCGGCAGACTCGGTGCCCTATAAGTTCCAGCCTGGGGGAGCAAACTACGAGCTCAGCTATAGCACCCTGGGGATTTCGGACTATCTCTGCACCCTGGCCCAGCAGATGGCGCTCGACCCAGCCCTAAATTTAGCCGACCTAGCTGACCGAACGCTTTTACAAACGGCCTTTGACGCCATCAGCCGCCACGAAGAGCAACTCAGTGCCCGGATGCTGGAGTTTTTAGAGAGTCAGCCCGGTGTGCGGATTGTTGGCGATCGCACCCCCCAGCAGCAGCGACGGGTTCCCACCATTGCGTTTACCGTGGTGGGAGTCGACAGCGGCATGATTCCTCCCCAGGTTGATCACCACCAAATCGGCATCCGCTATGGCGACTTCTACGCCAAGCAGCTCATCCGCGATCTGGGGCTGACGGAACAAAACGGGGTGGTTCGTATCAGCCTGGTCCACTACAACACCCTAGAGGAGTGCGATCGCCTCATCAGCGTACTGGAGCCGATACTTGCCCCGGCGGCTTAGATCATAGATCTTCACCCGACCAAAGCACCAGGCCCATCAGACCGTCGCCGGTGTCTCCTCAGCTTCGATGGTGTATACCTGGCCGTCAATCAGCAGTCGGGTAATGCCCTTGGCATGCAAATAAGCCCGGGTCGTGCGCAAGAGCCCACCGTCGGGTACTTTGATCACCCGTTGATTGCGGCGAGAAAACCGCCGAGCCACACGGTGATTATCAAATATAGGCAGGGTCCGAGAATTTTGCTCATCCTCGGGAATCTGCCCCAAATCGGAAAAATCCTTGAGGGCGCAGGTCACCAAATCCGCTGACGATCGATCCACCACCAGGTAGCAGAGTCGGGGCAAAGCGGCGTCCGTTAGCGGACTGATGCTAACAGCACCCTCCGCAGCGGCAGTGGGCTGCCAGTCATCATCACTGTCGTCATCCTCGCCGTCAAAATCATCGTCGTCGCCGTAGTCGTCGTCACCGTCGAAATCATCATTGGTCAGATTAGCGGCAACCTCATCATCGTCCTCGTTGTCAAGATCATCATCGTCAACCCCTGCACTCTCAGGGGGATGATCCGGTAGCGAAAGCTGTTGAGCCTGGTCGCTGTCCTGACTGCCGCGACGACGGCGAAGCCTAGGAGCCCCTTCCGAATCTGGCTCCTCTGGCTCGGGATCAGCAGGCTCGGCTAATGGCGTCTTCGGCTTTAGCTTAGGCTTCTCTTTAGTCGGAGAGCTGGCAGATTCGACCGTAGCCGGCTCTACTCCGGGATCAGGGGCAGATTCAGGCACGGGCGTGGCCCCAGCACTGGCTGGTACAGCTTCCGCAGCAGACTCCGCCTGCACGGTTACGGGAGCGGCTGGCTCTGTAGAGGGTTGCTGGCGAGAGCGGGACTTGGATGGCGATCGCTTGGCCCCCTTCGCAGCGGCTGCCTTGGTGCCAGAGGCTTTGCGGGAGCGAGACTTAGATGCAGACGGCTTCGCGGCATCAGCCTCCGGTGCCTTATCGTTTGAGGTGCGCTTTTGCTGAATCAAGGCCCCATATTCATCTTCGGGCAGCTGGGATTTCAGCAAGCGGCTAATGGTGCTGTTGCTCACCCCATACTGCTCCGCCAGGGTCGAAGTCGTATGCTTCGGCTCGCGGTAGAGCTTTAAAATCTCTTGCTTATCAGCATCAGAGAGCTTTCTCGGTGCCATAGGGGTGGGATACCTCGGAAGGGGTCACATCAATATCTTAGCGATGCTAGGGACGGCGACGACGGGGACTACGGCGAGACTGCGTCGACACGGCATATTCCACGATGGCTCCGAGGCCAAAAAAGACCGCTGAAAAGGTCCAGAACACTTCCCACAGTCGGCCCTCCACATAGCTGCCCCGGTTTAGGGTGTAGGCAAAAAACATGTCGGCAATGTACAAGCAGAAGGCCGCGATCGCAATCAGCTTCCAAGACTGGGAGT
>PYEQ01000903.1 GCA_003017785.1 filamentous cyanobacterium CCP5
CCCCGGTAACGGTCACTGAGGTGGCCTTTGACTCACAAACTCGCTACTGGCAGCAGCTCTTGCTCAACCACCTCTGGTATAGCCAGGAGCTATTTCGCGTCGTGCAAACTCCCTGTCTAGCCGAACGACTGCTGCAATTGCTCCACTGGCTGGCCGATCGCTTTGGTCACCAAACTCCAGAGGGCACCGTGCTGCCGCCGCTGCTGACCCACAAACAGCTGTCTGAGGTATTGGGCAGCAGTCGGGTTAGCGTGACGCGCTTGCTCAACAGCTTGGAACAACGGGGACAGCTGGTGCGCTTTAGAAAGCGCCGGGGCGAAAAACTCTCTAGCTGCGCTAGGCCTGGCTCAAGCCGAGCTATTTTGCTGCCCACCCAAAGCGGTTGTCTCGTTTAAATATGTAAGTAATGGCGTGACCGTTTAACTAACGGCCCACTAGACAGCCGCAGCAGTAGGGCTTTCGGTTCTAATCAAACGCCCGTCTTCCATATGAATAATACGGTGGGCGATGTCGAGAATGCGGTTGTCGTGGGTAACCAGCAGAATGGTGCAGCTCTGATCCTGGGCCAGGCGCTGCATCAGCTGCACCACTTCGCGGCCCGACTGACTATCGAGGGCGGCGGTGGGTTCGTCGGCCAGAATCAGCTTAGGCTGGGTAACCAGAGCGCGGGCGATCGCCACCCGCTGCTTCTGCCCTCCCGAAAGATTGTCAGGCCTGTAGTTGACCCGGTGCCCTAGCCCCACAGCGTCCAGCATAGCGGTGGCCGCCGTGGTGCGATCGTCGTAGCTGAGGCCCGGCTGCAGGCGCAGGGCCATGCGCACGTTTTCCTGCGCGGTCAGACAGTCCAGCAGGTTGTGGGCCTGAAAGATATAGCCAATTCGGCTGCGTAGCTGAACTAGCTGCTGTTTACTGGCCCCCAACAGCTCCTGGCCCAAAATTTTGAGGCTCCCCTGCTGCGCCGATCTGAGTCCCCCCATCAGGCTCAGCAGCGTCGTCTTGCCGCCGCCATTCATGCCGCCAAACAGAATGATCGGCTGCGCGGCATCCACCGGGGCCAGGTTGATAACCTGCCGCCCCCGGTAGGGGCCAAAGTTTTGAAGCACCAGTTCGCGAAAGATCACGGGTTTACGTCCTCGCCCCAAACTTCATTGCGCCCCAGGTGGGTGCTTCGGGAGGCTGGTCTTGGTCTTGCAGCTCGGGTTGGCCAGCTTCTGGTTGTTCTGGGGCAAAGAGCTGCTTGATGGCGTCTACCTCGCCACTGGTGGCCGCTTGCTGAACCAGCCGACGGCTTCGGGCATAGTCCATAGCCTCATCCCTAGGGCGAGAACTGGTGTCAAAGGGTTTTTCGAGCGCCTCGATCACGCCCTTGCGGCGAGACATGGTTTGGTATTGGCGCTCGGTATCTAGCAGCCTGGCGATCAGCTCAAACTGCATAGAGTCGTCGCAGATTTCCTCCAAAATACTCCACTCGTCTTCCCCGAGCAGGGAGTTGCCTGCATTGGGGCGGGGGTCGCGAAAAGGGGTGCTTGTGACAGCTTCGTAGATACGGGGCAGAGAGTCATCGAACTCGTGAAATTCCTCCAGCCAGATGCGGCGAATTTCGCTGAGTTCTTCCAAGGCAATCAGCTCAATGTCCTTCATTTCGGAGGGGGCGTTGCGGCGGACTTCGGCCTGGGCTTGCAAGACTCGCCGCAGCCATTCTTCGCGCCACTGTTTGGTGTAGGGGCCGGGAATATTAACCACTTCGGTGGTGTCGGCTCCCTGCACAGAGCGTTCGTAGAGCTGCACATGGCCCTGCCGTCGCCGGAAGTCGCGCCGGTCAAGGTCATTTTCTACATCCAGCTCGTTACGAAGATCGAGCAGCGGCTGCATCCACTCTTTCTCTTCATCGTTTTGGATCATGGCCTCCATGGACTTATCTTTGGCCACTAGGGTGCAGACCCAGCAGCCAAACCGCGAACTGCCGCAGCTGGGGGTGGAGGTGTCAATCACCAGAGGACATTCATTGTCGGCGGTGGCCC
>PYEQ01000090.1 GCA_003017785.1 filamentous cyanobacterium CCP5
ACACGCCGGTGGTGGTAGGGCTGTCCCTGGCGGTGGCGACTTTACCGCCCCTGTTCCTGCCTGGGGCCGGCCAGGCCGATTGGGCCTATCGGGCCCTGGTGCTGCTGGTGATTTCCTGTCCCTGTGGTCTGGTGATCAGCATTCCTCTGGGCTACTTCGGCGGCGTGGGCGGGGCTGCCCGGCGCGGTATTTTGGTCAAAGGGTCGAAGTTTCTCGACGCCCTCACCCAGGTCAAAACCGTTGTCTTTGACAAGACCGGCACCCTTACCCAGGGGCAGTTTCGGGTCACGGATGTGATTACTGACAATGGTCTCAGTCAGCCTCAACTGCTCGAATTGGCGGCGCAGGTTGAGGCTCAGTCCAACCATCCGGTGGCCCAGTCGATTCGGGCTGCCTACGGCCAGGATGTAGATCAATCGGCCATAGAAAACTACGAAGAAATTCCCGGCCATGGGATTCGGGCCCAGGTAAATGGTCGCTCGGTGGTGGCGGGCAATGACCGGCTGCTGCACCGGGAAAACATTCCCCACGATGTCTGCGTGGTAGAGGGCTCCGTGGCCCATTTAGCCATCGACGGCGAATACAGCGGCCGGATTATGGTTGCCGATGAGCTGAAGCCGGATGCTGCTGAGGCGATTCGAGCCCTGCATCGGCAGGGCATCGCCACCGCGATGCTGACGGGGGATAGCCAGACCGTGGCCGATCAGATCGCTCACACCCTGGGGCTGGACCAGTACCGGGCCGAGCTCTTACCCGAAGACAAAGTCAGCGCCCTGGAGGAGTTTCTCCGTCAGGCTCAGCAGCAGGGCCACAAGGTTGCCTTTGTGGGGGACGGCATCAATGATGCCCCAGCGATCGCCCGGTCCGATGTGGGCATCGCCATGGGCGGGCTCGGCTCCGATGCCGCGATTGAGACAGCGGATGTGGTGATCATGACCGACGCCCCAGCCAAGGTGGCGGAGGCGATTCAGATCGCCCACCGGACCCTGCGGATCGTCTGGCAAAATATCCTGCTGGCCATGGGGGTAAAAGCAATCGTGATCGCCCTCGGAATGGTCGGCATTGCCACCCTTTGGGAGGCCGTGTTTGCCGATGTGGGAGTGGCCCTGCTGGCGATTTTGAATGCCAGCCGGATGATTCGTACTCCTAGCTTCTCCGAGCAGGAGGTCCACAGCTGAGAGAATCGGTTTATTCTCGATGTACCCGCGATCGATCGCAATAGTTGCCATGGCTGCTGAAATTGCTAACTCTGGTGCCCAACCCCTGTCGCCCCAGATCGGGGGCAGGGTTGAAACCTTTGTCTGGCGGTGGCAGGACCACCCCCTGACGATCACCTATGAGATCCTGGGGGAGGGAGATCCGGTGCTGCTGCTGGCCGCCTTTAGCACCGTGTCTACCCGGGGAGAACTGAAGACTCTGGCTGCCTCCCTGGGGCCTGGGCTGCAGGCGATCGCCCTTGACTGGCCGGGATTTGGCCAGTCCGATCGGCCCCGATTGCCCTATGGACCGGAGCTCTACCGCCAGTTCTTAGGGGACTTTGTGCAGCAGGTAACCGGGGATCAGCCGCTGGCGATCGCCGCTGCCGGCCATGGTGCTGGCTATGCCCTGCACCTGGCGGCTGACCATCCGGCCCTCTGCAGGCGGCTGGTTTTGATCGCCCCCACCTGGCGCGGCCCCCTGGCGGTGATGGGGGTGCCCTCCGCCCTGCGGGCTGGCGTCCAGGAACTGGTGAGGGCTCCGGTAATTGGCCAGGTGCTCTACGGTCTGAATACCCAGCCGTCATTTCTCAAATGGATGTACGAGCGCCATGTGTTTGTCGATAGTCGCCACCTCACGCCGGAATATATTGAGCAGCGTCACCAGAGCACCCAGCGAGCCGGGGGCCGCTATGGGCCAGCGGCCTTTGTCACCGGCAACCTCGACCCCTTCGATAGTCGGCTGGCTTGTTTGGAGTGCTTCGAGCGGCTGACCTGTCCGGTGATGGTCCTGGTGGCAGAGCGGGCCCCCTCCGCCTCGAAGGCTGAAATGGAGGCGATCGCCGCTATCCCTAACGTTGAGGCGATTGGTCTACCCGGTAGTCTGGGGCTGGCCGAGGAATATGGCCAGGCGGTTGCAGAGGTCATGCTGCCGTTTCTCCTATCTGGGAAGCAAGACGGGTTTGCCCCAGAGTAAATACCGGAGTAAATACCGGAGTAAACCGCTACCTGGATTTTTGTTCTCCCGCGATTATTTTTTGAACCTTAACTTAGCGGGCACCCCCCTCCTTCACCCCTACAATTAGCAGCCATCCAGCCCTAATGCTGTTTCTTTACGGTCATGGTGCTTCCGAACGGACCTAAAACCTGGGGGCTCTGGCAAATGATCCACTGGATCGCTCGCCCCTTTCACTTCATGGAGCGCTGTACCCAGACCTACGGCAGCTGCTTTACCGCTAAGCTGGGGGACAAATTTGCGCCAGTCGTTTTTCTGGGCCATCCCGATGGGATCAAAACCCTGCTAAGCAACGACGATGGCAAAGCCTTCGAAGCGCCAGGGGAACTCAATACCCTGTTCGAACCTCTGCTCGGCACTCAGTCGGTGATTGGCTTGAGCGGCGATCGCCATCGGCGCATGCGTCAGCTGATGATGCCCCCCTTCCACGGGGAGCGGATGCGCTCCTACGGGCAGCTGATCAGGGCTATCTCTGATGAGGTCATTGACCAGTGGCAGCCGGAAGTTCCCTTCCAGGTTCGGCCTGCCATGCAGACGATTTCCATGCGGGTGATTTTGCGGGCTGTCTTTGGCCTAGAAGACGGTCCCCGCTATCAAAAGCTAGAGACCCTGCTAGCAAACCTGCTCGACCAGTTGAGCAATCCCTTCAGTGTCAGCCTGCTATATTTTCCCCAAACTGCGAAAGGATCTAGGTCCCTGGAGCCCCTGGGGGCATTTTGCGGCCCAAATGAAGCAGATTGACGGGCTCATCTACGCAGAAATTGCCGAGCGACAGACCCAGCCAGACCCCAATCGAGACGATATCCTCAGCCTGCTGATGCTTGCTCAGGATGAAAATGGCGAAGCCCTAACCCCCTCAGAACTTCGAGATGAGCTGATGACCCTGCTAGTTGCCGGCCATGAGACCACGGCCACCGCCCTCAGCTGGGCTCTGTACTGGCTTTATACAGATGACCGGGTAAGACAAAACCTGCTTGCAGAACTGGATGCCCTAGGGACGCCCGATGACCCCGGTGCCCTATTCAAGCTGCCCTATCTAAACGCCGTTTGCTGTGAAACCCTGCGGATTTATCCGGTGGCCATGCTCACCTTTCCCCGGATTGTCAAATCCCCAGTCGAGGTGATGGGCCATAGCCTGGAGCCAGGTATGGCCGTCCTCGGATCGATCTATTTAACCCACCATCAACCCGATATTTACTCTGATGGCGATCGGTTCTATCCCGAGCGATTTTTAGAACGACAATATTCTTCCTTCGAGTTTTTACCCTTCGGTGGTGGCTCTCGACGGTGTATTGGCATGGCCTTTGCCCAGTTTGAGATGAAGGTCGTGCTTAGTCAGATTTTGTCTCAGGTAGAGTTAACGCTGGTCGATACTCCGGCCCCCCTAAAACCTATTCGTCGGGGATTAGTATCGGGAATTCCACCTGTCACAATGGTGTCCAAAGGTAGGCGAGACTTAAGCCTACAAGAAAATTAAAATCTTTGATTCGCAGTCCCCTGCTTTATTTGCTCCATTTTGATCTGGTTTTCTAAAAACTTAATTTTAACATGAGGAATAAATAGCTAAACTTGACCTAAGTCACTCTCCATGACGGGCACGATCTCGTTAAGCACAGTAAGTCGTTTCAGAGAGGGAGATTACAAAGAGTCATTTATTTCCCACCAGCCTTCCTTCATCACGGATGGTTAGTTTTTGTGCCGAGTAGGGTGATTTTGTCGATCGAAACCTAGGAATTCAGTCAGCAGTCCTTAATAACAAAAGGTGCCCCTATGACTTCCGCCCACGGACTAATTGATTTTGGCAAGCATCTTCCACTCACTGGAGATATTAATACTAAAGCCCCGCTAGCCTACAAAGCTAATCGGGCTGTGAGTAGGGTTTTCAATGCCGCTCAAATGGCATTTGCAGAGGCCTACGTGAACGGGTTGGAAGTGCCTGACAGCGTCATGAGATCAGCCCTGCATGCCTCAATGCCGATTTTCTTCAAGCACTTTCCCAGTTTGTTAGCTCCCTATGAATGGGTGCTTCAGGAAACTGACCATTTGGCCGAAGGTTCCAAGGAGTTGATGACTCTCCAATACGATCTACCCCAGGCCATGCTCAATCGTATGTTGGGAGATTGGGAGCTCATCTATCCCAAATACAGCACTGGTTTTTGGGAACGGGGCGCAAAGAACCTAGAAGAATGTCAGATGCACATGATCGATCAGGTAATCGAACGCCTTGACATTCAAGATGGCGACAACATCCTTGACTTCGGCTGTGGCTGGGGATGTGTGCCGAACTATATTATGTCTAAGTTTCCAAACGTGCGCTTCACTGGGCTCAACCTCAGCCATGAGCAATGCGAGTATATCCGGGGGAAAATGCAGGATCCTCAGAGCTATCTAAGCTCTGAGCGATTTACTCTCTGCGAAGGAGATCTTAACGAGGTCCAATTCTCAGAAAAATTTGACAAAATCCTAACCGTGGGAGTCTTTTGCCATGTAGGTAATCTCACCCGGGCGTTTCAAAAGATGGCCTCCATGATTAAGGATGACGGCAAGGTATTTATCCATATCATCACCGTGCGGATTCCCAACAACATGTCTTCCGGGTTTACCCATAAATATATCTTCCCCCACGGTCGATATTGGAATTTTGATGCTGTTCCCAGCCATAATCGCGACTTGAAAACAGTTCAGCGATGGTACATGAATGGCATGAACTATCACAAAACTCTCACTGCATGGCTGGATCGCTTTGATGCCAGTCAGGACTTTGTCAAGGACCTCGAATACGGTATGAACTATGCCAAGTTTCGCCGAATGTGGCGCTTCTATTTGCTGATGCTGGGGACTATTTTCGCCACCTGCGATGGAGAGTATAACGGCAACGGCCAGTTCTTGTTGACTAAGGTTTAGGTCTGAAGGTTAGTGAGTTTTTGCGTCCGAAGCGGCAAGTCTTCGGACGCAAAAACTATCAGATGATCTAGAAGCTCATAGAGATATTGTCAGGCTCTAGCTGGCTCTGTTCGATGTCCTCTGGGCCAAAATGGATTATGCTGCTGAAGTCGTTACAAAAATTATCGAAATTATTTGTATGAAGCAGCGGTATTCGCCCCTGGTGCTGACGAGCTATTGGTTAGGTCCGTTGTTCATTTTAGTTAGCCATGTTGGGCTAGTACTGCCAGTGTTTTATCCCCTTTCCTGGGGAGCCTGGGTATGGATTGTATTTTTGTATCTGATTCGGATGCTAGCAATCACGAGTATCTATCATCGGCTGCTGACCCACAGGGCCTACAGCGTACCCGCCTGGGTGAAATGGATCGGCAGTTTAATAGCGGCTTCTGCCGGACAGATGGGACCGAGCTGGTGGAAGGGACACCATGTTGATCACCATCAGTATGTCGAACAGCAGCGAGATCCCCACTCTTCAAGCCGGGGATTCTGGTGGTCTCACTATCGATGGTTGCTTTCTAGGAATTTTCTCCCCTACCGTTTGCCATCCGACATTGAGCAAGACCCGATTTTGAGGACGATTGATCGGCTGCATTTTCTACCCACCCTGGGCTTGGCAGGGATTTCTTTTTGGATAGGTGGCTGGGAATATTTTGGTGCCTTTTGGGTTAGCACGACGCTGCTGTTCCACGGGGTGGCGCTGGTGAATTCTGTGTGCCATGCCTTTGGTAGGACTCCTTTTAGCACTGGCGATAGGAGTAAAAATAACGAGCTGGTCGCCCTATTGACCCTAGGAGAAGGCTGGCACAATCTGCACCATGCCCTACCCTGGTCTGCCCATCAGGGGATTACTGCTGTTGGCGGCGAGTTTATCTATTTGCCAGATCCCACCTTCTGGTTCATCCGACTGCTGCAGAGCTTAGGGCTGGCGACCCATGTTCGGTTGCCGCAGCCTGAACATCTTTCAACGCTAGAGCTGTCTCCTGTAATCCAACCTCGCAAACGCGCCAAGGTCTGAAGACAACGGCCTTTGAACCGCTCATCAACCTAGGTTGTCGGCGCCGGTCGGTTCTTGATATTCGACACCCCGTTGCCCCAGGCGATATTCTCCGACCTGTCTGTAAATACCGGAGCGTAACCGATTCAGAGCCCCGATAGGGCGATGCACTGCTAGCCCGTTCCATGGGGAAAATCGCAGGTTCTCGCAAAATTCGCACTGGTTTTCAAAGTCGATAACCTGATGGGAGACGGTTAAGCGCCCCACTGTAACAAACGGGGCGGCTGATTCATCCCAGGGGATAGTCACGTCATCAATTGACTGTTGAGGCCGGGTCTGTACCTGGATCTGAAAGTCCCAACAGTACTGGGCGTCAGGTTCTGCCAGGGCCTGAATCAGCTCGTGGCGATAGTAGTGATCCGGGGTGCCCAGGCGACTTTTGAGCTTGGCCTGTTTGCGATCGCTCCTTGACCGGCTGGTTGCTGGCAGGGGGGCATGGGGCGGGGTACAGCTCACGGGGGTGAACCCATATTTGATTGCAGCCGGATAGCTCACCGGCTGAATCCCTGGCTGGGCCTGATCAAAGTTTTCAGGCAGGCCCAGAGCAGAGGCTGAACCACTCCAGCAGCGCTGGGTAAGCAGGCTCTTGGGACAGCGGCGGGTGACGGCTTTTTGGGGTAGCAGCTGCCGGGGATGGGAGAGTAGCCACAGCAGCGGCCACAGATTGCCCCTGACCACTGACCTGAAAAATCCGAAATAATCTCTAATGGACTTGATGAAAAAGATTTCGGCGTTTTGGGTGATCACATCCTGGGTGTGAGATTCGTGACTGGCGGGTAGCCGTTCCCCTTCGACGCCCATAATCTTGACTGACATAGAGCGGGCATCAGGCACGTAGTCGTTATCCACTTCGGCTCGACCGTTGGCAAAGCGAATCCAGACCGGATAGCGCCGGGGCTGAGCAAATAATCCCTGTTTGAAGGAAATTGCATCGGCCCGTTCGGGGGAAAGGGAGCTGTGCTGCTTCAGGGTCTGCTTAATCTCCCCTTCGTCGAAATCAAAAATTTCCAGGCTTCCCTGCACGCAGGCGTGGGATTTGGCATGGGTATCGCGCAATACCCGATCGCGATCGCCATAGAGCTTTTCTAAATTCAGCTGAACCTGTTCGGCAACCCGCTGGTACAATTCCGGTTCATTGGTTTCGGGGTATTCCGTAAATAGCTCCACGATTAGCTCCGGTAAAACGTGACATTAAACGGTCCATCCTCAAACACGACGTTGCGATTAACCAAGTCTGAAAGGGTTTTGGTTTCATGAATAATTTCCCAGCCGACGGGGGAAAACGTATCTTTGTTGTAGATGTTTTCAGCTAGGAGTGGATTCGTCAGCACATGGGATAGGGCATCAATGCCAATCATTCGGGTGATCAGCGGCCCTAAAACGGCATGTTCAGGGGCATCTTCGGCATAGAGCCCGACATAGAGTTCGACATTATCGACATGGCCATATAGCTGTTCCAGCAGGGCCTGGGTTTCTGGGTTGCCAGAAATTTGGTTGAAGCGAGTCACCCTTGGATACTGGTAGGCTTCTCGGTAGTCGTTATAGCTAGCTAACTGGGTTTTACGTCCGAGGGCAATAGTGGGAACTTCTGTCAGGTCAACCAGAAAATCTGGGGTATTGAACAGTCCGATTTGAGTCGCTGGTTGAGCACAGGTTTCTTCCAGAATTGTCCCAACTCCCCGGTCCAGAATCATCTGGTTGTTCCATAGGGAACTGGTCATGGGGAGGCGATCGCCAGCAAAGATAAAGGTCTCAGGCAGGGCGCTGTGCCAGCGGTAGACGAAGTCAAACTCAATCGTCATCCAGTTTTGGCGATACCACTTTTCATCGGTAAACGAAAGCGGGTCGAGAATGACATTGAAATGGTAGGGGGTGATGTGATTGACATAGTCTTCGATCACGATTTTCATGATCGTCACAATCAGAATATTCCGGGCCGTTTGAAAGAGTCTCTCATCGTCCCAGTCTGGGTAGGTGGCCGCTAAAATATCGCAAACCCGATTGTGTTCTCGCAGGCAAATGACGTTGAGCATCACATAGCCAATCTGCACGTTAGCCCGTTCAACTCCCATAGCAAATAGCTTGGCTTTGCGTTCAGGGGGTAGGCGAACTTCATCATTCAGGGGAATGTAGAGATCCTGGAATTCTGCTTTGATGACTCCCTGCTCGGGGTCTTCATAAAAGAAAAGGGGATATTCTTCTCCGTTGATCTGCTGGCTTTTGAGCCTGCCGCCGCTGAAAGTTCTCAATAAATAGGTTTTCTGTCGGCTCAGACCGTAGACGGGAGCCAGATCGATATGATGGTTAGAAGTATTTCTCAGCCGATTCTCACGATCGGTGCGCAAAAACCCATCGGTGAACCATTGGGCCCAGTAGGGAAACAATAAAGTCGATTTTTCAGAATAAATGGTTTCGCCGTTGCGCTTACGAAACAGTACCGCTGCCTCTTGGGGATCGGGTAGATCGACTCGCTGGTTAAACTCTGGATCAGGAGGGAGATGGCGACCGGTGTAGGTGCGATCAATCAAAGACTCCCAGGAGGTGTAGGTGTCTGTTTTTTTGGGCCGATCCGTATCTGGAATATGCTCATCCAGGGTCATCAAACTGAAGGGATAGGGCCGGGTATCAACTCGGTATATGGTCCTATTGCTTAGGAACCGATTGACCCAGCGGGTTAGCTGGGGGCTTTGCTGAATCAGCCACCACAGACCGCGAAAATGGGTCAGAACAAATAGCTCTAAGCGGTTGAGAAAGCCATCCCTGGAGGTATCTCTGGCCAATTTTTCCCCCTTGAAAATGCTTTAAACGAGCGCTTCATTCCAAAGACGACTGAAGGATTTTTTGGCTTTGCCTAAGCTCGCCCGCAAACTTATTTCTAGTGTATGGGCGATCGCCAAAGGAGCTTCCACTTGTAATGATTCTTGCCCTTACGGGGGTCGCCCCCTTTTGCCGCTCCAAGATGAAATAATCAACTCTGAAGCCCATCATCTCCTCCCTATGACAACCCCTCCCCTGAGCTGGTCAGACCTCGAAGGCCTCACTGACTTTGCCATTGACCCCGTCAACGGCCCCACCAATGCCCAGTCGCGGCTGCGGCTATTTGGCCAAACCGAGGCTGATGTGCGGGTCACCCTCTACCGCGACAACCACGCCTGGTGTCCCTACTGCCAGAAGGTGTGGCTATGGCTAGAAGAAAAGCAGATTCCCTATCGGATCGAAAAGGTGACCATGTTCTGCTACGGCCAGAAGGAAGCCTGGTATAAGCGTAAGGTACCCTCCGGAATGCTCCCGGCCCTGGAACTCGACGGCCAGCTGGTTACCGAGAGCGACGACATTCTCATGGCTCTGGAGCAGGCGTTTGGCCCCCTCACCTACAGCCTGGTTGTTCCCCAGGTGATGCCCCTGCGGCAGCTAGAGCGGATGTTGTTTCGAGCCTGGTGCGGCTGGCTGTGCTATCCGCCTGGATTGCCCGGTAGCGACCAGCGCAGCCGGGCTCAGTTCACCGAGGTTGTCTCTAAAGTGGAAGCGGCCTTAGCTGGTACCCCTGGCCCCTATTTTCTCGAAGCCTTCAGCATCGCTGATGTGATCTTCACCCCCTATGTGGAGCGAATGAGCGCCAGCCTCTATTACTACAAGGGCTATTCCCTCCGGGAGGAAAATCCGCAGCTGTCGGCCTGGTTTGACGCCATGGAGACCCGTCCCGTCTATCGGGGCACCCAGAGCGACTTCCACACCCACGTCCATGACCTGCCCCCTCAGATGGGGGGCTGCTACGCCAATAAAGCCCCCCAAACCGCCATTAACCAGCACCGCGTGGACAACGGCCCCTGGCTGGGTCTGCCGGATGTGGGCTATCCGGAACCTGAAACCTCTCGCCAGGAAGCCCTGGCGCGGGTGCTGAAACATCGGGCCAATATTATTCGAGTGAACCCGGCGGATGACGCAGAATTTGACACCGCCCTGCGCTGCGCCCTGACCCACCTGATCTCCGGAGAGGTCTGTACGCCCCCTGCCGGGACAGATGTAGGCCTGCGCTATTTGCGCGATCGCATCAACGTGCCCCGAGACATGTCCATCTATGCGGCCAAGCGACTGCGCATGGCCCTGGAGGAAACGGCGGCGCTGGTGGGCGATCGCTCCGGTCCGGCGATTCCTACCCGTCACCGTCGCGATCAGGACCCGGCGGAGTTTGCAGCTTTGGCGTAACCGGGGGGCGCAACCTTAGACCGGAAGGATCGGTCTACACTGGGGGGAATCTGATGCCGGTTCCACCTGGGAACGCCCTATCGTTTGAGTAGTGGGGAGAAATGCTGTATGAAACATCGCCACGATCACAGCCTGAACGGTCAAGGACTGAGCCCTCTGACTTCCGCTGTCCCATTGCCGGCCCCAGTGGCGGCGGTGGCCGAACCCCACGACCACGACCATGGTCATGCTTCTGGCCATTCCCACAGCCACGACTGCGACCACGGCCATACCCACGGCGCGATCGATCCTGAAATCACCACGTCTGCCCGCGGATTGTGGGCAGTGAAGTGGTCCTTTATCGGACTGCTGATGACTGCAGTGGTGCAGGTCTGTGTGTTCTGGCTCTCCGGCAGTATTGCTCTGCTGGCGGATTTGGTCCATAACGTGGGGGATGCTGCGACCGCTATTCCTTTGGGCCTAGCTTTCTGGGTGGGGCGCTGGCGGCCGACACGGCAGTTTGCCTACGGTTACGGTCGAGCTGAAGATCTGGCAGGAATGGTAGTGGTCGCGATCATTGCCATGAGTGCGATGTTCACGGGCTATGAGTCTGTCGAGCGACTACTGCACCCCCATGCCCTTGACCACCTGGATGCTCTAGTGGTGGCAGGCATCGTCGGGTTTGTCGGCAACGGGGCGGTGTCTGTGTTTCGCATCCGGGTCGGCAATGAAATCGGCAGTGCCGCCCTGATCGCCGACGGCTATCATGCCAGGGCCGACAGCCTGGTGAGTCTGGCGGTGGTGCTGGGGGCAATCGGGGTAGCGGTGGGCTTTCCCCAGGCGGATCCGGTGATGGGACTGGGAATCACCGCGGTGCTATTCCACATTGTTTGGGATGCCGGTAAAACCATGTTGACCCGCATCTTAGACGGGGTAGACCCTGAGATTACTGACAAGATTTACCACGCCGCTGTGGCTGTGGCCGCCGTCAAAACTGTGCCCAGCATTCGCGCCCGCTGGCTGGGGCATCGGCTGTATGTGGAGGTAGCAATCGCCCTACCTCCAGACGTTCCTATCC
>PYEQ01000904.1 GCA_003017785.1 filamentous cyanobacterium CCP5
ACCCAGGGCTCATCCAGGGTTTCCAGCTTCCAGGCCTCATCGGGCACCAGGCCAGGGCTTTCACCGCCGCCGATTTCGATACCGGTCTTGGAGCCAAAGCCAAATCGACGGGTCATTTCAATTAGGTTTTTGCCGCCGATGCGCTGGGCGATCTGATAGAAAAACGTGTCGCTGCTCATGGCCATCGCCCCGGTAAAGCCCAGGGGGCCAAATCCGGCTTTGTTCCAGTCCCAAAATTGAATCCCGCCTACCTGGACATAGGGATAGGTGGGCAGCACCAGGTTGGTAGAGAGGCCGCCGTTTTCAATCGCCGCTGCGGTCGTCACAATTTTGAAAGTACTGGCTGGAGCAAAGGCCCGCAGCGATCGATTCAGAAAGGGAAATTGGCTGCTTTGTAGCTGTACCCATTGTTCTTCAGTAATCCGAGTCGAAAAAATATTCGGATCGAAGGTGGGCCAGCTAGCCATTGCTAGGATCGCCCCGTTTTCAGGATCCATCACCACGATCGCCCCTTGGAGCTGCCCCAGGGCGGCTTCAGCCGCTTTTTGGATATCCAGGTCTATGGTCAGCTGGATGTCCTGGCCTGACTGGGCAGGCTTTTCTCCCAAAATACTCAGGACTCGCCCAGCGCTATCGACCTCCACCTGCTGGCCGCCCCATTCTCCCCGCAGACGAGACTCAAAGGCGGACTCCGCCCCCATTTGGCCGACGACATCCCCTAGACGATAGCCCTCAGCTTTGCGCTCTACGAGTTGTTCATCGGTCATCTCCCCGGTGTAGCCCAGCACGTGGGCCGCCAAATCGCCGTTTGGATAGTTGCGTACGGCCTCAGCTTCTAGCCGCACCCCTTCTAGGTCGCCGCCGTATTCCGCCAAGGCGGTAGCCTGGGCCGGGCTGATGCCCCGGGCAATGGTCACGGACTCAATGGAGTCGTAGCCTGCTGCCTCCAGCCGCTGCAGGATTTCCTCGGCTGGAACGTTGAGGATTTTCCCCAGGCGTTCCAGCACCGGTGGCCATTCTTCTGCGGAGAGGGCAATGGGCCACAGGCTGACAGAATGGGACAGCCGATTGCCCGCCAAAATTTTGCCGTGGCGATCGTAAATCACACCTCTAACCGGGCGCTTAGGCACTAGGCGGATCCGGTTGTTGTCGGCAAGCTGCTGATTGCGCTGCCCCTGAATCAGCTGGAGCTGGGCCAGGCGACTGCCGAAGGCCCCGATCATCAGGGCCGAGACCAGTGCCATCAGCACCACTGCCTGAAAGCTGCGACCGACGGTACGCCCCTTAAAGGCATCCCCTGTTTGAGTGCGATCATTTAACAGCGCCATTCCACTGACCGCTTCAATCGCGGCGATATAAAGAGCCGTTTTTCAGTTTACTCGAGAGCCATTCCCAGCTGCACAAACAGCTGCCCAGGTAGCAAACGCTCTCAAATAGGCTCGAAAACTCTCCGTTGGAGGGGGTAAAAACTAGTTTTCTCAACTGAAACAGCTGCCCCTAGGCGTCTGGAGCATCTTCAAGGGTTTCTAGAAAACGGATGTGATGGTCGCTTTTTGATAGTGTTTTCTCAAAACTTGAGGCTAATTGGGATAAGCCGTAGCAATTCTGCGAATAAACCTGGGAAATAGATGAAATTATTCTCGAAATTAGCTACTCTGATGGCGCAGCTAAACTGAGGAATCAGTCGGCTGTTAACGTGAGCCAAAGCGACCAGGAACATGACTGAGCCTCCTATGTCCCATTCAGATCCTCACTCCAATTTGCCGGTAGATAGCCGTGGAGATGCTGCTAAAGTCCCCCCGCACTCTGCTCAGGCGCTGGGGGATGCTCAAGGGGAGAGGGCTGATGGCTGGGAGACGGTTCAGTTCCCCAACGCTGTTGATGTTGACGCCATTCCTTCGATCCCACCAGCCGAGCCAAGCCTGGACTCTGGGGAAATGGTGCGGTTGATTCAAGATTTGAACCAGTGCAATGATGCGCTATTGGCCCGCGTAGCCGAGCTCGAAGATGCCCTGGAG
>PYEQ01000905.1 GCA_003017785.1 filamentous cyanobacterium CCP5
ACGTAAAGCTGTTTCTGTACGCTAAAGCCAAACTTGCCGCCGCTGAACTTCACCCAGAGGCGATCAATGATTCGCAAGTCCTCACAGGGAAACTCTTTTAACCTTTGAGAAGTGAACGCTCCACCAGCTACTTGCTTCATAACCTCGTAGGTTTCCTGGTCAGCTTCTTTCCAGCGTCCATTAGCCAGATAGTTCACAAGCTGTCCATAGCGCTCTGGCAGTTCTTCCCTCACCACCAGCAAAACATCACCTGCAATCTCAGAATCTTGAGTCCAGGGTTGTTTGCCCTGTAAATCAAGTTCTGAAGCCTGTTCGATTTCCTCCAGGGTCGGCAGCCGATACTCAAAAACTTTGCCAGACTCTTGTATGTTTGACTGGGTACTAAGCCAAGCACAAAACCAGCGAGCATCTTTCCAGGTAATACCAAAAACTGGGCTATCCGGAGGACCGCCTGGCCCTTTTTGAGCGGTGGCATGAAACTGTTCCAGCAATCGAGCTGTCAGCAGCATTTCGTATTCACCGTGGGTGATGAAGTCACGGGTGATTTTGGTCGTTTCCGAGAGCGTTAATAGATTTTGAAATCTCTGGACAAGCTGTACCTCTGCTAGCTCCTCTGACAGCCTGTCAGAAATCGTCAACGTCTCGGTAACACCTACAGCAACTGTTCGAGGAACGGGAGATGGTGAAGACATCTGACTCACCTTAAGTAGCTCTTGCAGAGCAGCCTGAAGACTTTCGAGTGTTCCCGGTTCTACCCCTCGCCCTTCTTCCATACACCGCCTTGCCAGGGGCAGAGTATATTCATTTGGGTCTTCCAGCAGCGCATCGATAATCGCCGTAGCGTCTCCCAAAGCAGCATAGAAACGAGTGACTTCCTGCCATCGGTCATTGGTGAGTTGGGATTTAAGGAGTTCTTCTCCCTCGATCATTTCCCGCAGGTGCTTCGCCGCCAAATATTCCTGAAAGGTCTGATGGGCAAATTCTAGATAGCCCAGTTCCTTTTCTACCAGCAGTCCAGCCACATCCGTCATCTCATCCCAAAACTGCTCAGGTGAGAACTCCCGATTCTTTACACATCGCTGAAACCCTGCCGCAATCCACTCACCGCCCTGCTTCGGGCTAAACTGAGTGATTTCGGCATTCACCAACTGCCACGCCAGCACCTGTAAGATGGCTTTGTTCTCAGTAGCCGTCAGGGTCAGGGCCGTTTTCTTCACGTAGGGCCGCGTCCCCAGCAGTAGGTCAAAAATTTTGTCATATAGCTCTACTCGTCGCTTGGGCAACACCGTCTGCGCCCGGTGGGTCGAGGCAATCATCGTCACCAGCAGCGGATTGCGGGCCAAATCATTCAGAGCCGGACTGTTAACGATTTGCCGCACCAAGTCCTTAGCTGCCTCATCTGCTTCCTGTTCACTCCTCAGTCGAGCCTGCTCCTCATCTAGAACTGCACCGTCTGCACTTTGCTGACTCCGCGAAAGCAATGGCTCCCACTTTATCCGCCAGTACACCGTGCGGTACCACTTCTCCACAAAGTCCTGCTTTTGGTCGGGGTTAAAGTCCAGCACCCGCAGCTTCAGATCCACCTGGATAGGGTAGCTAGGCTCATCCGCCTGTAGCTCAAACCCGTGGGGCCGCGAGGTGAGAATGAACTGGGTCTTGTCGTAGGTTTTCATTTGCTGATCTACCCACTGCCGCACCGCCTGTCGCTGGGCTTTTGGCACCTCATCTAGCCCGTCCAACATCACCAGGCATCGCCCTTGCTTCAGCTGTTCGCCAAACCAGTTTACAGAGGGCTGCAAGTTCTTGAATTCTGGCTGTTGGATTAAATGGTTGGATACCAGCAGTGGCAAGTCGATAATCCCAAAATCCATTTTGGCTTCTCCAGCCATCAGCGAATAGACCTCCCGAAACCGCAGCAAAATCGGTATGAACTGAGGTTTGTCCTCAGGTGGGCGGCTGACGAACTTCAGCGCCAGATGCCGCATTAGCGTCGTCTTGCCATAGCCCGGTGCGGCCA
>PYEQ01000906.1 GCA_003017785.1 filamentous cyanobacterium CCP5
CGAGTCTCTCGTCAAACTCCTGGAAAGCCGGATCCTTAGATTTTTTAACTCTTAGGATATTGCCGGGCTCGTCTAAACGGATTACGAGTTCTGGCAGGGAGGCCAAAAAAGAGTTGGTGTTTCCAGGCTTTTCGATATTTGTGCTGTCCAGATAGCGCTTTAAAGCTTGTTGAACTAAGGCTTCTTCGCTGACAGACTGGCTGCCGGGTTGCAGGCGTATAAATACCGCCTGGGCATCATCATCATGGAATGTGATGACATCGCCGTCCTTGAGCTGTTGGTGTCGGCAGCGCTGGTTGTTGAGAAACACACCGTTTCTGCTGGGCTTACCTTTGCCAACGCCGTCAAATATCCAAAAGGAGTCTTGCCACTTGTAGAGGGTTGCATGGTAGCGGGAGACTCCGGGAGATTTGAAGTGGACATCATTGTCTAGATGCCGCCCGATTGTGCTTCTCTTCTTTGATGGGAAAAAGACTCTGAGTTCTCGCCCATCTTTGATTGCTAGTGCATATTTGTAGGCTGTTGCTTCCGTGGCTCCAACTCGAAGCGTTTCGTCCAGTATTCTCGAAATCTTTTCTAAGGCTTGCTTCTTGCGCTGAATATTCACGGCCAGACTAGATTCAGGAACTTACTGTCAGTATTAATCCCCAGGAAAGGGTTAGATTCCTGATAGGACAGGGATATTCATGGATATTTCATTGATTGTCTCCCATTTCAGGGCGATACACTGGAGTCAAACCCTGCCGAGGGCAGCAAGACAGTTAAGGATATGACTCAACCATGGGCCTAGACGCCAGGATCCCAAGCGGACCGCTTCCAGACAAGTGGAATAGCTTTCAGGAACATTGCCAGCTGGTTAGTCCCAGCAACAAGCGTCAGCATTCCATTTTGGTGGTCGGTACCGGACTGGCGGGGGCTTCGGCGGCAGCGACTCTGGCAGAGCTGGGCTACCAGGTCAAGAGCTTTTGTATTCAAGATTCCCCCCGGCGGGCCCACAGCATCGCCGCCCAGGGAGGCATCAACGCCACCAAGAACTACCCCAACGACGGAGACAGTGTCTGGCGGCTGTTCTACGACACGATCAAGGGGGGTGACTACCGCTCCCGGGAAGCCAATGTGTATCGGCTAGCCCAGATCAGCAACGGTATTATCGACCAGTGCGTGGCCCAGGGGGTGCCCTTCGCCCGGGAATATGGCGGCCTGTTGGCGAATCGTTCCTTTGGCGGGGCCCAGGTGTCGCGGACATTCTACGCCCAGGGGCAAACCGGCCAGCAGCTATTGCTGGGGGCTTACAGCGCCATGATGCGGATGGTGCAGGCGGGGAAAATCGACGTTTTGGCTCGCCGGGAAATGCTGGATCTGGTGGTCGTGGACGGCCAGGCCCGGGGGATTGTGGTGCGCAACCTGGTGACGGGGAAGTTGGAGCGCCACGGCGGAGACGCGGTGCTGCTGGCCACGGGCGGCTATGGCAACGTTTACTATCTGTCGACCAATGCCAAGAACTCCAACGTGTCGGCGGCCTGGCGCTGCCATCGACGGGGAGCCTATTTTGCTAATCCCTGCTACACGCAGATTCACCCCACCTGCATTCCGGTGTCGGGCGATTATCAATCTAAACTCACGCTGATGAGCGAGGGGCTGCGCAACGACGGGCGCGTATGGGTGCCGCTAAAGCCGGGGGATACTCGTCATCCCGACGACATCCCCGACGCCGATCGTGACTATTACCTAGAGACCCGCTACCCCGCCTTTGGCAACCTGGTACCTCGGGACGTGGCCTCGCGCAACGCCAAGGCGATGACTGACGAGGGGCGCGGCGTGGGCGACACGGGGCTGGCGGTGTATTTGGATTTTCGAGATGCGATCGCCCAGCAAGGCCGCAATACCATTGCCGCCCGCTACGGTAACCTGTTCGACATGTACCAGCGCATCTCGGGCGAAAACCCCTACGAAACGCCGATGCGCATCCACCCCGCCGTCCACTACACCATGGGCGGCCTGTGGGTCGACTAC
>PYEQ01000907.1 GCA_003017785.1 filamentous cyanobacterium CCP5
TAAGATGGCGATATGGGACCATGGGCGTCAATCGTTTTATGAAAGTCTTATCGACTATCTGTAGGGCCGATGCTGAAGACTAAATCGTGGACCAGGCTAGGGATTGGATTTCTGCTGGCGAGCCTGCTGTCTTTCCTGGCGACATCGGCCCATCCCCAACGCGCCTATGACGTCAGAGTTGATCGCTGGTTGACGATTAAGCAGGCTACGGGAGAGGTCATTCGCCTCGGCTCTGGGCAGCGGGCCCGGGTGGGCGATCGCCTCACCGCCGTAGGAGAAGGGATTCGCACCGGTGCCAGCTCCTCCAGCGTCCTGGAAGTGGATACCGGCATTGGTACTATTAATGTCAGCGCAAATACTGAGGTACGCATTCGTAATCTCTCTCGGGCCCGCGACGGAGGCCGCATCACCCGGCTCCAAGTTCCCCGCGGGAACGTCCGGTTAAACCTACGGCGATTTACCCATTCCAGTTCAGAACTTGAGATTGAAACCCCTTCAGGCATCAGTGGCGTCCGGGGCACTGAGTTTGGTCTGACCGTGCAGCCCAGCGGGGCCTCTGGAGTTGCCACCCTCACTGGCAGTGTTTATGCTGAAGCTCAGGCCGTAGAAGTCACTGTCCCCGATGGCTTCCAAACCCTAATTCGTCCCGGCGAGCCCCCCTTAGAACCAACGCCGATTCCAGCCCAGCCGGCCTTTGACTATCAGGTTAATTACGTGATTCGCAACGGTCTCCGCAGGCTGGAACTGGTCGGTCGGATCGACCCGATCAACCAGGTATTTATCAACGGAGACCTCCAAGCCCTCAGCCGTGAAGGGCGTTTTTCTTACGAAGTTCCTGCGATCCGAAGATCTCGGATCGATGTCACTATTACTACTCCTCTCGGGGATGCTGTCGAATATGACATTCCGCTTCTATAAGAGGTTTCGGGAGTACCTCTGGCGATTATTGCCCGGTGGGCTGGTGTCCCTGACTGCATTAGGTTTGATGTCCGTTGGGGGGTTTGAGCTGTTAGAAACTCTCAGCTACCGAGGATTGTTTCAACTGCGGGGGCCGGTTGCCTGGGACGATCGGATTGTTCTAATTGCCATTGATGATGCCACCCTGGCAGAACTGGGACAGTTTCCTTTGCCACGAGATGTCTATGCCCAGCTGGTTGAGCAGCTAGCGGCCTCAGAGCCGGCGGCGATCGCCCTTAATTTCATCTTTGCAGAACCGACCCAGGCCGATGGGGCTCTTGCTGAGGCGATGGAACAGCAGGGCAACGTGGTTTTGCCGGTGGGGCTCGACGACCAGGCCCGGCCGTTAACTCCAACCCTACAGCTAGAGGTCGCTGCCCTAAGCACGGGACACATCCTCAAAGACTTAGAAGCCGACGGCCTGGTTCACAAAGTCCGTTCTGTCGCCATCCAGCAGACTGCCCTGGGTATCACCCTAATAGAAGCTTACGGCCTCAGGCAATCGCTGGTGCCGCTGCCGCCCCTGGAGCTGCCCCTGTGGGTTAACTGGCCGGGGCCGGCCGCCAGCCTCACCCAGTACTCCCTGGCAGATGTCTTAGCCCAGCCGCCAGGGGCCGGGGCCTTTAAGAACAAAATTGTGCTGGTCGGCATGACCGCCACCGGGACTGATGCCCTACCGACTCCCTACGATTTCGACCCGCCGGCTAGCGGGGTACTGCTCCAGGCGGCGATCGTCGATAGCCTGCTCCAGCAGCGATATCTGCACCCCATGAATTCTGTCTGGCTCTGGGGATTGCTGCTGCTGGCAATGCCGCTTGAGAGCTATCTGCTGACCGGACGGAGGCTGCGCTGGCAGCTCCTGGTGCCGGTGGCCTGCATGGCTGGCTGGCTGACCATGAGTGCAACCGCCTTTGTTAGAGCTAACTATCTCTGGCCGACGGCTGTGCCCATGGTGCTGGTCGGCTTTACCGGAGGGGCCACCTTGGTCAGCCAGCGGGTGCGGGAAAACCTGGCCCTGCAGCGGCTGCTGGATGACCTCTGGCAGCACTA
>PYEQ01000091.1 GCA_003017785.1 filamentous cyanobacterium CCP5
CACCGGCAATGTTGCCCAAGCCCACCGTGCCGGATACCGCCGTAGCCAGGGCCTGGAAGTGGGAGACTTCTCCCTCGTCGTGGGGGTCGTCGAAACGCCCCTGGACTACTTCGATCGCGTGCTTGAAGCCGCGAAAGTTAATAAAGCCCATGCGCAGGGTAAAAAACAGCGCGGCTATAAACAGCCACAGCACAATGAATGGAAAACCCAGTACGGGGAAAAATTCAATGGCGGCCATGACGTTGACCACCGGCCCCAGGATTTGATCGACCACGGTGGGGTCAGGGGAGTCCTGGGCCATCGCCGCCGGGGCACTCAGAGCAATTAGAGCGATTGCCAATCCCAGCATGGGCCAGGTCTGACTCAGGGTTCGCCGCAGCCAGGGCAGTGGCCCAATTTGCCCCGGTTCAGGAATGGGAGAATTCATTTGAGATCTCATGAATCTTTTGAATATCGTCAGTGTTTTACCAAATGGGTACCAAACCGTTGCGCTTAGGGCTGACATCCCTCAAGAATTCATCCGTAAGCGATAGGTTAGGGCAGACCTTACCATCTCCTTTAAGAGATTGTTGTTAAGTTTGTCACTTGCTCGGTCGCAAATATGAACCCGTTCCCAGCCATTTAAAAGTAAGGTCTCGGCAATCCAAAGAATGCCGAGACCTTACTTTTAAGTGATTGAGGGATCAGTTCCGGGTGAAGACTGCCGCCGTCACAGTCCGACTCGCCGCTGTCGGCAGATAGCCGTAAAAGTTTCGATGCTAGCTGAGCCAGGCCGTCAGAACCACAGCGACTTACCGACCGCCATCAGGATACGGACTAGGGCTACTCGTCGTCAGTGGGGCTAGAAAACGGGCTCGATACCCGATGCTCCAGCTCCATGCGCTGTTCCATCTGGCGCAAAAAATAGCCGGTCATCATGGCTGATGCTAGCAAACCGGCCAGGTTCTCACGATCTGTGGTGACCTGAACGTTGAAACCGTCTGCGGGCAATACTCCAACCAGCCCCTGGACGTTCTGGGCAATGATCTGCTTAATTTCACCGCTAGCGGACTGGGCAATGCGGTTCAGCACCTCAGGGGATTGATGTTGGAGGTACTGCAGAAGCTGATTTACCTGGTCTTCATCGGTAGACATCCCAATGAAATCAGCATCTTCAGGGTTAAACACCATAAAACCAAAAAACCTACGCTTACTACTTAGATCTAAGGATCTACGAGCGATTTCAATCTAGGCCATAGGCCTAACCTAAGAGACTCGCTAACCGCAAGACTGTAGCCGGCTTGACGATCTGCCCCGATATTAGCTCAAGGCAAGGGATCCTGTTGGGCACTGGTATCCAAATCAGGGGCTGCTTCATCAGAATCTGATGAAGATAGGACCTCTTTGGGAGGGATAGGGGCTTTTTTGCGGAGTTTGGGGAGCTGATCAATTTCAAAGTGCTGATAGAACTTGCTAGACACCTGCACCCAGAACGATCGCCCATCGGCCTGGCGGCGCTTGCTGATGAACCCTTGAGCCACCAGTTCCTGGACATGCTGATAGGCACCGGAGCCGCGCAACTCCACTAAATCGGTTTGGGCGATGGGGCCCTTAAGGGCGATCGCCGCCAGGGTTCGCAGCGCTCCCACTCCCAAATCCAGCGGAATCAGGGTATCCACCAGATAGCGGTAGCGCTCCTTCAGCTGCAGACAGTAGCCGTCCTGGGTTTCAATTACTTCTAAGGCCGTATCGCGATGGGCATAGTTGTCCATCAAGTCGATCAGGCCTTCTTCCACATCCTGGCGATCGAGACCGGCGTACTCGGCAATTTTGGCCAGGGAAAGGGGCTGGCCCTTGAGATAGAGAATGGCTTCGATCGCGCTAGCGAGATTTGACATTGGCAAGTCACCCAGGGGTCTCTGAGCATGGGCCCATACAAGGGTAGTCGGTAAATCAGTGTAAACCTTGTCCAAGTCCAGAAGCAGATTTAGGCCGGCCATCCGTGGGCCCAGTTTTCCCTAGCTATCCAGGCCGGCTGCAAAGATACACTAGAAACTATCCTGGCACCGGATTGAACGATGACCCAGCCCGACTCCAACCGTATTCTCCGTCGCCTGCCGATTGGGGTCGGGATACTGGGGGGCACCCTGCTACTGCTAAACCGCCTGCTTACCCCTACCCTGACTGAGTCTCAGGCACGCTCAGACGTCATGGGGGTGATTCTTAGTGCCTTGCTAATTCTGACCGGGCTGCTGTGGCAGCAAATTCAACCGAAACCCCCAGAGACGGTGCAGCTAGAAGGGGAGCAGGGCTTCGAACTAGACCCGTTCCTACCGGAGGCGGTGCGGCTAGAGTTAGCCTGGGCGTCCCATCTGCTGCTGACAAATACGGTGACCCGGTCGATTGTGGCCTACTACGACGGCAAGGTGCTGATGCGGCGCGGAATTTTGGGACCCCAGGCTGAGATTGAGCCTGGAGCCATTTTGAAGCGAGTGTTAGAGACCCAAAAGGCAGTCTATTTGGTGGCCCTAAAGATTTATCCGGGGCGAATCGAATTTGACTATCTGCCAGAGAACACCCAGGGGGTCATCTGTCAGCCCATGGGCGAAAAAGGTGCATTGATTTTGGCTGCCAATGCCCCCCGTAGCTATACCCAGCAGGATGAAACTTGGATCGCCGGCATCGCTGATAAATTAGGCAATAGCCTGGACGCCCACCTAATCAAAAACTAATCGGCAGCATCACGGAATTGGCCCGGTAGAGTATGGCTAGTGATAGGGCACAGCAGGGCAAGGCGATCGCTCGTCGCCAATGGTTGATTGCGTGACTTAGCGAGATTTTCTAGGGCTGACGCTGCAGCCAGCGACGAAACAGCTCGACAATGATCTGGGCCTGATTGGCTTCGACCTTGACCACGTCGTGGCGCTGAAGCTGCTCTAGAGCTTTGTCGAGATCGGCTGAGTCGAGGCGGGTGCGGGATTTGAGATCTTTGAGGCTGAGTCCGGAGCGATGGGGGGTAAGGGCTTGCAGAATAGCTTGTTGGTGGGGAACGTCGCGATCGGCCTGATCCCAAACGCCGGTGAAGTAGTAGCGGCCCCGGTTGTAGAATTCGGGATCTTCGGTGACGATTTCCACATCTTCGACGGTGAAGACGCGATCGCGGCTACGTCCCTGCTCAAACACCTGATCGTTAAAGCGGCGCACCAGCTGAAACCCCACCAGCTGCACCAGATAGGGCTGTCCGGCGGTGAGCTGGTGGATGCGATCGAGGGCATCGCGGCGGTAGTCGAGGGGAAACTCTAGATCGGGGTTAGAGAGCAGTTGGCGCACCGCACCGGGCTGGAGGAAACCGACGCGAATAGGAATGACGCTGACGAAGAAGGGATTGAAGTAGTCGGCGGTCATTTCCTCTAAGGTGTGGAGCCCGGCGAAGGCAAAGCCCAGCTTCGGGCTGAGCTGTACCAGCCCCCGCAGATGGCCGATGAAGTCGGGGGAGAGCTTGCCCGCTTCGATCAGCTCTTCGATTTTTTCAAACTCGTCGATGGCGATGATTAGGGTTTCGCTGTCGCTGAGGCTATCGATTACGCGCTTGAGGTAGCGATCGAACGTGCGTAGCGGCTGTTCCATCATGTCAGCGTCGCTGGGGGCGGGCACGGCGAGGGTATCGGCGATCTCATCGGTAATGGCGATCAGCACGTCGCTGAGGGATTCGGCACTGGCGGAGCGCAGCATGTTGATGTATATCACCCGCAGCCCGGAACCGACGGTTTTTGAGGCGTTGCGCAGAATGGAGGTCTTGCCCATGCGGCGATGGCCGTAGATCACCACCGACTGCATCTGGCTGCCCATCAGCCACAGCTCCTCTAGCTGCCGCAAGATGTCTTCTCGCCCGACGAACAAACTGCCTTCTACGGGGTCACCGACGACATAGGGATTGCGAACCGGCTGTTCGATGGTGACTTCGCCAACGGCACCAGCGACATCCAGTAAGGCTTCTCGCCATTGCAAAGCAATGTCTTTGATAAGCTGCCGTTCGGCTTCAGGTACTTCATCTACATAGTCAAGGATATGAGTGAGTTCGCCAAGTGCCCGGTTAGAAGCAAACGCGCGGGCTGTGCGTGAGACGCTGTCGACTACAGTACGGGTGTCTGAAACGACGTTGCAGAAGCGCTGCATTGCATTCCAGGTAACGGGACGTAATACAGGATTTTCAGGAAAATCAATTAGCTCAACCTCTGCAATTTCAGCAGCAGACTTTGCAGATTTGAACAGGGCTAAGCCTATTGACAAAGAGTGCATTTCTCCGCCGTAAAGACGGTTGCGCACAACGTCAAATGCCATACTGGCACCGCCGGGAGATCCATTATGCAAGAGCCAAAAGCCTGCAGATACCGCATGTGCAGGAGTATCTAAACGAAGATTCGTGTTGAAACGACTTGCCAATTCTTTGCGGAACGGCAAAATAAATATCGCATTCAAAAACTCTGTATTTAAGAAATTCGTGAACGAAGCAGACAAGAAGCGAATTATAGTCCACTCATTAAAATATTCAGTGAGCTGCGAAAAACGGAAAATAACCTGATCAGATGGCATGAGTGAAAATTCTCTGTCGAGAGCACTCAAAATGGAAGTCTCACTGTAATAGGTGTATAACGATAACTCTTTAATATTCCGAAGTGCTTTAAGCCAATCATGGCTTAACCACTCGTTCAAAATTTTCTTTGTTTGAGGTAATGCCAAAGGCGTCAAGGAAGTATGCTTAAAGTAGGCTTCCAGATCGCCCAGGCCAAGACTAATGAAGCCCATTACATAAGCATCTATACGTAAAATAGCTAAGCCAAGAGCTGCGATCCCGGACAGTAACCCTGTTGCAATAACCATTAGCACCGCCTCTGTTTGGGGTCTTTGCAGATTAGGGATTAGTGCGAGGAAAAATAGATTGGAAAATATTCCAGAAATGATTAATCCTGATTGACTTGTTAATACTGCTCCCGAAATCGTCTTTCTTGGTATTGCGATAGATGCGAGCCCCACATACGAGATGCCATTTAATATGCCGAAGGATGAGCCTATTAATATGCTTGACTCTAAGCTCAAATTACTCAGTATTTTGTTCGCCGTTAAACCTGACACAATAGCCGATGAAATAGCCACTGCCTGATCAAACAACATACCCTCAATGATGCCTCCAAAGATGACGGAAATGGGCGCGAAGAAGAACGTAGCGAGGAATATCGCACTTATAGAGAAAGACCAGTCAATAGTCGCGATGTAGCTATCGATAAGTTTGCAAATCAATAATGCTGTTAGCGAATTAGTAATCAAAGCTTGAATAAGTAGATTTCGTCGAATTGCTTGATTTTTAAGGAGGAAGGAGATCTGCCTCCAGTCGCGTGTAACCTCTTGAGAAACCGCTTCTCCAAAAGTATTCAAATACCATTGCAGAGCCCCGGGGAAATAGGCCATCCAATAGATCAGCCGCACATAGTCCAGCGGGTTCCATAATGACAGCGGGCGATTTAGCTTTGGAGCTAAATCCAAATGACGCACCTCAATTTGACGCTGACTCATGACAACGTCTCCCTGTGGCGATTAAATAGCTGGTGGCATTCCTGCATGAGTTTTTGAGGATTGCCGTCACTCCCTCCCACGATCGCCTCAACTTCGTCATCGCTAAACTGAATAGGGCCATCCGCTAGCCGGGCAGCAATAAACTTCCGTGATATTTCTTGGCTCCAAGGAACAAGATTTTCCTCAACACATATGTTCTCTAAGGGAGAGACTTCTCTATCCTGGTAGCTATCCTGAAATAACTGATCCAACGATAGCCGCGAGGCAAATACAATCTTCAGCGGTGCATCTTTGGTATCGGCAATGCCCCACAGCTGCTCTCGAATCCGCCGGGTAAATCCTTCCTGGCAAAAGCGCTCAATCTCATCCAGCAGTAGCAGATAGCGATGTTCCGTACGTTCCCGATGCAGCTTTCTAACAAAGGCATTGCCCACCAGCTTCTCTAAGCCGATCGCAGTACAAACATCCTCGAAGAAATCCTCTTCCGTAAACGCATTGGTCAGGTTCAAATAGATGGGCATCCGGGGAATGTCCAACCGATCCGGTGCCTGCCGCCGAATTTCTCGTAACAGGGAAGACTTACCCAAATTTGGTTCACCAATTAGAGCTACATTACTTCTGGCATTCAGCAGCTCAAACACCCGATCTAACGTTTTCTCGCAGTTGAAGAAGCGGTGGGACTCCTCGATGCCCCCGCCTAGCGGTAGAAAGGGATTTTCTATATCCGTACTTGTTTCTGCTGCCGCTACTCCAGTCGCATCTGCTTCTCCCGGAAACGCGGGCTGCGATTCCGGCTTCTCTCGCGTTTCCAGCATCTCCAGCGACTCTTCAGCTTCCCCTGGAAATGCAGGTTCCGTCTCCGGCTTAGCCCGTTCTTGCAGGGCCTCCAGGATCCGCTGCTTTGCCTCACCCCGCGTCGTACCCACCAAATCCACATAGACGATCGCCGCCAACAGCCCATCCGGTTTACACTTACCCACCCGAATTGGAATCAGCTTGCGCTCCACCGACTGGGGGTCTTGCTTGTAGGCCGCCGCCCATTCTGGCTGGGTGTATTCAGCATCGAGATAGTTTTGCGACAGCACTGCGATCGTCCGCTGGCACCGCGCCGCCCGCTGCATATCCAGCACAAAGTTGCCACCGGGGCGAAAATCCCAGGCTTGGATCACCACCTGGTAGCCTGCTTCTTCCTCTAGAATCCAGGCAATCCATTGCGCCCAGGCTTTATCAGCGCCGTTATAGCTGATAAAGAAGTCCTTTTCGGAGCGAGGGGCAGAATCAGACATTCAACGAGGGGCTTAAGCAACCTGACGCACGGGCTGCTCTAACGCTATCTCAGACCTCAGATCCCGTAACCAGCCTGACGTATTTTTTTAGCCAAAAATATTAGTCTTTCTCGGACAAGTTGCAGTTACCCGTTCTCAAGCTGCAATTAATCAGAGCTACTCCCAGCCAGAGGAGACTCCGCCTCTGGGGTCTTTTCCTGATTGCCGTCGTCCTCAGGCTTTGAGTCTTGCTCTAGGTTTTCCTGCAGCATTTCAAACACCGCCTGGGGATCGGTGGCTTGCTTCATGGCTTCCGACTCGCTGTCGTAGCGATCGCGCACAATCGGCAAATCTGACCGCAGTTCTTCTATCAGCCCGATCAGCTTGGCGATTTTTTGCTCTGTCAGCAGGTTGATTTGGAGAGAGAGGTGCGATCGCTGCTCGGTAGTTTGGTCTTGGCGACTCTGTTGAATCAACACCCCGGTGGCAATCAGCAGGGACGCCACATCTACCCCCATTTCCTGCAGGTCAAACTTAATCAGTGGCAAAGAAACCGAGTCGGCCAAAAACTTGCTGTAGAGCCACCAGCTGCCAAAGAAAATCAGCTGGGCATATAGAAACTGCGGCTTACCCAAGAATGCTGCAATCTTGCTCAAAACTCGCTCATGAATGGGAATCTGCTGTGCTTGTTTAGCCTGAAACGCAATCACGGTTTCGATGTTTTTGACCACCTGCTCCGGCAGGGGATACTGTTCACCATTGACGTAGACTGCCCCAGAGTCAGTGCTGATAATCGATGATGGGGGTTGATACTTTGCAGTCATACAGAGGCTTTTAGAAAATTTGATTGGGCTTTCACTGCTTCAATATAGATAGCTGCAGCATCGTTGGCATGGTCTAAAGTGTAGGAATTTTACCAATCCGCCACGGCGGCGATCGCCGCCAACAAGCAGATAGTCAGCTGACCTCTAGCGATGGGAAGATAAAGAATGCCTTAAGTTTTGTTAAGTTAAAGGGCGGGGCAGTGGCCACGGGCGATCGCCCATCGGCAGACCCGCCGTCCCTGAGTTAATGCCTCTAATAGCTGGTGCCCACTTAACCCGAAATGACTTTATCCTCCTCCTCAAATGGCCCTCTGAACCTGTCTCAAGGCCTGCTGCGGCTGTTAGGCATCCAGCTCGATGTCCAACACGGTGAGCGTGTTCCTCAGGATGCCTCACTGGTGGTTGTTAGCAATCATCGCAGCCTGCTGGATGCCCCCCTGCTGATGGCGGCGGTCAATCGTCCGGTGCGGTTCGCCTGCCACCATTACATGAGTCAGGTGCCCGGACTGCGGGAAATGGTGACGGCCATGGGCTGTTTGCCCCTAGATCAGCCCGGTACGCGCCAGGGCAGTTTCTTTAGCCAGGCCAGCCATCTGCTCCAGGCCCAGGAGGCGATCGGGATTTTTCCCGAGGGGCCAGCGCCGATGGTGCGCCAGACTGACCCTGCGCGAGTCGGAGAATTCCAGCGGGGTTTTGCCCATCTGGCCCTGCGATCGCCGGTACCCGATTTGACCATTCTGCCGATGGCGATCGCCTCTACCCGAGAGGCTAGCAGTCCAGCGTTTCCCCTGCGACTGCTGAGCCATTTTGACCCTTCTGAACCGCTCTTCGATCAGCCCGGCTGGCACCCGGCCGTCCTTTATCGCCAGGTCAACCTGCTGGTGGGGCATCCCATTCGCGTCAATGACCGGCTGCGATCGCACTATCGGGGACGAGAAGCGGGTAAATTAGCTGCTGAGATCACAGACTGCTGTCAGAGCGAAATCGCCAATCTGCTGCGTCTGGGCTGCGCTTAGGGGCCGCTGTCCCGTTGTTGCCTTTGAGGAGACCGATTGCCAAACTCTCGCCAAAATTTAGCCTTTAAGCTTCCCGTGGGCCTGCAGCCACAGCATCCTCTGTTTGTTTTTATCCCCGGCATGGATGGCAGCGGCGATTTGCTGATGTCTCAAATTCCCTATCTAAAATCGCGATTTGATATTCGCTGTCTGGCCATTCCTCCCGACGATCTCACTCCCTGGTCGGGCCTCACTCAACAAACCGTCGATTTGATTCGTAAACAAGGGTCGTCCCCGGTGTATTTGTGCGGTGAATCCTTTGGGGCCTGTCTGGCCATGCTGGTAGCAGCTCAGGTTCCCGACTTGATCCACCGCCTGATTCTGATCAACCCCGCCTCTTCGTTTCACGGCAATCCCTGGCTCCAGTGGATCGCTACCATTACCCCCCTGGTGTCGGCCTATCTCTACCGGGCTTCGACCCTGGCCATGCTACCGTTGCTAATCTCCCTAAATCGAGTAGATCGAGCCAACCAGCAGGCTCTCTTGTTTGCCATGCGCCGGGTGACTCAGCAAACCGCTGCCTGGCGACTGGCCTTGCTGAGTCATTTTCGGGCCGAATCCTTATCCCTTAGCAAATTCACTCGGCCCAGCCTGATTCTGGCGGGTCAGGCGGACCGCCTGCTCCCCTCCGTGGATGAAGCTAGGCGTCTAGCAGACTATCTGCCCCGGGCAAAGACCCACCTGCTGCCTTACAGCGGTCATGCCTGCCTGCTCGAAACAGACATTAACCTGTGTCGAATTTTGGAAATCCATGGCCTGTTGCCTACGGCCTTGCTGCCCTCTACTGGCCCTAAAGGCTGAACCATGTGGCTAGACATTTCGCCCTGCGGCCACAGAACTGTTCTGGCTCAGCCACTCCGGGCGATCGCGATACAGTCTGCCAGGGGAGCAGTGGTTTTAATTGCCTGGTGGCTGAGATGGGTTGGGCTGGCTTGAAACCCGTGGCGGTGTAGGGCTGCAATCAGCCGCTGACGGGGAGGAATATCCATCCGTCCCCGTCGGCCAATGTCTCCTAGTAGATAGTAATAGGGGGGCAGAGGGGTCTCGGCAGCCATTACCCGCAGCAGCTTTTCTGTTTCAGGCCAGCCCCAATCCTGGGCTAGAGCGGCCATGGCCCCAATCACTTTGTGATCATGGAGGGGCCCCAGCCACATGGGACCGCTAAGAACTGGAGGATGGCCGCAGCCACAGCGGCAGCTCACCTGGCCTAGCTGACGCCAGCCAACGGTGTGAAACTGACCGCAGCCGTGGCAGTAGCCCAAAAAACCATAGCGATCGCTCTGCCAGCCGCCAGGGGTCAGCCGCAGCATCACTCGGTGTACCTCTCCGTTGAAATAGGCAAAAATAGGTTCTGCCCCGAGCCCCCGAGCTGCCGCTTGCTGGATGCCATGGCCAAGCAGTAGCCTCAGCCCCTGTTCGTGGATAGCAGGGTGCGATCGAGCATAGGCCCCGTAGGTTTGTAGACTGCGGTTCGGATCGCGACCGCTGGTGGCTCGACCGTCGGTGCTGGTTAGATATACTAGCCCCCCCAGGCGGGTTGCCCACAGAGCCGAATTAGCGTAAGGAGCAGGACCGCCAAAATTGTCTACATCGACCAGATCGTAGTAGTCCCGCTGCTGGTAGCAGCTAAAAAATACCTGGTTGGCATCCTGATGGGTAATGGCGTAGGCATCGGGTCTGAGGGCCGCCAGGTTGGCCGATAGCAGCGACCCCAGTTCTGGGTTGCCCTCATTGGCCCAGACCCAGTCGGCATTGGCTTCAAGCTGATAGCGTAGGGGCCTCACCCCGCAGCCGCTCATGGCGTCTAGCACCCGCAGCTGGCCATGGTCCCGCCGATACAGGGTAGCGGCTAGTACGCCTAAATCTCGACCCCTGCGACTCTGGGGCCGATAGAACGCTCCTGCCGTTTGGAAATGAGCCTGTCCCTCTTGCTGCCAGCTCTCCAGAATTGACTAATCCATCAGCCCTGCGATCGCTGATTCTAGCTGCCCCTGGGACAAATCGGTAATCACAAACACCTCCTGGACGGATTTACCCTTACGGGCCAAGAGTTTATAGCCGCCCCGGGTGGGCACCGATATTTTCAAGCGCAGATGGGGAGCGTGCGATCGCACCCTGGCAATGACACCGGGAGTGATGGTCGTCACTCCCGAGTAATTCGCCAGCTTTTCTAAAATCGGAATTAGTCCGGGAATGTGGGTCGAGTGGTTCCAGACTACGCGGCCATCGGAGCCTGCCATGGGGGATACCTGCTGCTAGGGACAGGACTAGCCTAAACCCTAAGCTTTCTCCAAGGGGGCCATGGTTAGCCCGGCTCGACTCAGCTGAGTATGGTAAAGTTCCGCCTGCTCTAAGGGACCGGTCCAGACGATAGCCTGCCCCTCAAAATGAATTTGATTGGTCAAGTTCCAGGCTTCGTCGCTGGTCATGCCTGGAATATATTTGGCCAGCATGGCCGAAACGTGCTGAAACGTATTCACATCGTCGTTGAGCACGATGATCTTATAGTTTGGGTAGAGCTTGCGAGTCGTCTGGCGGGTCTTTTCGGGAGTAACGGTGGGAGCCGCCGACGTAAGTTTTGGAACGACTGATACCGCCGA
>PYEQ01000092.1 GCA_003017785.1 filamentous cyanobacterium CCP5
CCCCCACTGCCCCTGCTGCCAGCCAGAATGGTTCAGCCCAGGGCGATCGGCCAATTATTTCTCCCCGAGCCCGCAAGCTCGCCAAAGAACTCAAGGTTGACCTGGGTAGCCTCCAGGGCAGCGGTCCCCATGGCCGCATCGTTGCCCAGGACGTCGAACAGGCCGCTGGCAAGACTCTGACTCCGGCGGCCCCGAAGCCCGCCCAGCCATCGACTCCGGCAGCGACCCCGAAGCCGCCCGCTGCACCCGCACCTGCGCCAGCGGTGGCCGGGCAGGTGATGCCCTTCAATACCCTCCAGCAGGCGGTGGTGCGCAACATGAACGCCAGCCTGGCGGTGCCCACCTTCCACGTCAGCTACGACATCACCACGGACAGCCTCGACGCCCTCTACAAGCAGATCAAGTCCAAGGGGGTGACCATGACCGGGCTGCTGGCCAAGGCGGTCGCCGTCACTCTGAAGCAGCACCCGCTGCTAAATGCCGCCTACACCGATCAGGGCATCTCCTACAGCGGGAGTATCAACATTGCCGTGGCGGTGGCCATGGAAGGGGGCGGTCTGATTACGCCGGTGCTGCGGGGGGCCGATCAGCTCGATATTTATTCCCTCTCCCGCACCTGGAAAGACCTGGTGGCTCGCTCCCGGACCAAGCAGCTGCAGCCCGAGGAATACAACTCTGGCACCTTCACCCTGTCGAACCTGGGCATGTTTGGGGTCAGCCAGTTTGATGCGATCTTGCCGCCGGGGCAAGGGTCGATTCTGGCCATTGGCGCGGCCCGCCCCAGGCTGGTAGCTACTGACGACGGTCTGATGGGGGTCAAGAAGCAGATGACCGTAAACATCACCTGCGACCACCGGATTATTTACGGAGCCGATGCAGCGGCCTTCCTGCAGGATTTAGCAAAGCTAATCGAAACCAATCCCCAGTCCCTCACCCTTTAGGGCGCAGTTAAATCTAGCCTTCAGATAGGTTCCCCCCCTTGCCCCCCCCCGCTAAGATCCGGCAGTAGCAAGCTATAGGGGATGACCGTGCAAGGACTAGCAGGCAAGCGGGTGATTGTCACCGGCGCAAGTTCAGGGATTGGGCAGGCGATCGCCATTCGCCTGGCCGCCGAGGGCTGCCACGTGGCGATCAACTACCGGAGCGATCTGGAGGGGGCCCAAAAAACTGAAACCACCGCCCAGGAAAAAGCCGCCCACCAGGGCTACGAAGTTAAAACCCGGATTATCCAGGCGGATGTCTCCAAAGAAGGGGATATTTTGTCTCTGGTTAATCGGGTTGTCGATGCCTGGGGCGGCTTCGATGTGATGGTCTGCAACGCCGGCATTCAGATGGAAGTTCCTTCCCACGAGCTGACCGCCGCCGACTTTGACAAGGTGATTGGAGTCAACCTGCGGGGAGCCTATCTCTGCGCCCGTGAGGCGGTGCAGCACTTTCTCCAGCGGGAACAGCCGGGCACCATCATCAACGTTTCCAGCGTCCATGAAATTATTCCCCGGCCCCAGTACATCAGCTATTCCATCAGCAAAGGGGGCATGGGCAACCTCACCCGTACCCTGGCCCTGGAATACGCCCGATCGGGAATTCGAGTGAACGCGATCGCTCCGGGAGCCACCGAAACCCCGATCAACGATGACTGGGTAGACGACCCCGACAAAGAAGCCGCCGTGGAAAAGCACATTCCCATGGGTCGGGCCGGCACCCCCGAAGAAATGGCCGCCGCCACTGCCTTTCTGGCCTCCGACGAAGCCGCCTACATGACCGGCCAAACTCTGTACATCGACGGTGGCCTTACCCTCTACGCCGATTTCCGCAAGCCCTGGTCGGCCTAGAAGGTCTCCCTGGCGGGGGTAAAGCCAGTTTGCTACGGACGAAGGGTTAGGAGGAAGCGGCAAGGGGGCAATGGCAGACCAACTAGGGGAATAGATACTTTGGCGATGACGACGGTAAATCTCCAGCCCCAAAACATTCTCAACAGCCGGGCTCGCCTGGGGGAAGGGCCGGTGTGGGACGCCCGCATCCAGGGGCTCTACTGGGTAGACATTTACAACCGCCGGGTGCATCGCTTTGATCCGGCCAGCGGAGCAGACAAGGTTTGGGACTTAGACACGGTGGTCAGCGGAATTTCCCTGGTGGCTGAGGATCCGTCAAAACTAATTGTGGCCCAGCGGCATGGGCTGGGGGTGCTGGATCTGGCTACCGGCACGGCTGAGCCCCTGGTCGCCATCGAAGCCGATCGCCCCCACACCCGTCTGAATGACCTCAAATGCGACCCCCAAGGGCGGCTCTGGGTCGGCACGATGCACAACCATGAACAGCCAGAAGCCCACCTCTACCGTTACGACAAGGGTTCGCTAGAGATAATGGAGACGGGGCTGAGCATTTCCAACGGCCTGGGCTGGAGTCCGGATGGCCAGTTGTTTTATCTCACCGATAGCCCCCGCCAGATCATCTATGCCTATTCATTCGATCTGGAGCGGGGAGACATTGGCGATCGCCGTCCCTTCATCGATCTCACTCCAGAAACCTTCTACCCCGATGGCCTCAGCGTCGACAGCGAAGGCTGCCTGTGGTCGGCCATGTGGAACGGTGGCTGCCTGATCCGCTTTGACCCCGATGGCCAGGAAATGACCCGCATGGCCCTGCCCCTGCCCCTGGTCACCTCCTGCGCCTTCGGCGGCGCCGACCTGACAGAACTGTTTATCACCACCGCCTCCGTGGGGCTGAGTCAGCTAGAGATTCAGACCAGCGTTTGCTCGGGAGACCTGTTCTGGCTGAAGACCCAAGTCCGGGGACTACCAGCTACCCCCTACGGTGGACTGCTTGGGGCCTAGCGAATCGCCTCGATTATGGTGCAGACAGCCTTCAGGGTTTCGGCGTTGAGGGGATCTCCCGCCGCGCTCATCCAGGGCTGAGAATAGGGCTGGCCGTTGCGGGCGCGATCGCGAAACTGGCGACTCTGGCAGTCGTACTCGGTCAGGTAGGTGCTGATCTCAGGCGGTTCTGAACGCTGGTTGGCATAGCGGCTTTTGATCTGCACCCGGCTGCGACCTAGGGGAGTGATTGAGTCTAGATCAATCCACTGGTGTTCTTGCTGGTCGGGACTGGTGCCGGTTTCGTACCAGGTGGCGGCCAGGGCAGGTCCGGGCCAGAGGAGCACGACTAGGACTAGGAGCAGACTTCCTAGCCAGGCTCCCCATCGCCTTGATAGGCCAAGTTGTCCGAGTAGAGAGTCCTCGTAAGCCCATCGCTGAGAAAACGGGATATTCATGACTGCCTTCTCCATTGCGCTTAAGCAAAACTCCATTGGGCCTGCACCAGATTGATGAGCGTTGATTAGCAAGAATCTTATAATTTCAAGGCGTCGTGATTATTTCCAGGCATCCTTGAGCGCGGGAGTTCGCAATGCTGAAATTCTCGATTCGACCGGCGATCGCCCTACTGGCAGCAGGGGTAGCTTTGGTTTTGATTGGTTGGAGCGCCCTAGCTAGATCTGCCTCGCCCATGGATTATCCAGCCTCGGTACCGTCCCTGATTGCCACGGCCCCCGCTCCCCCGGTGCTGGTGCCGGCAATTCTCAACGGTGAGCCCATTCAGGTGCTCTACATCACCCGCGCGGAAGATACGGTATTGGTCCGATGCTATCCGGGCTATACTCCCACCTTGTCCGTACGGGCCATGGGCCCCAACCCCGCCGCCGAAGGGCAAAAAGAAGGGGTTTTAACCTGCGCGGGCGACTGAGATATTGGGGAAAAACGAGTCACTGATTGAGCAGAACCCCCAGGTAGAAAACCCTCAGGCCGATTCCCAAAGCAGGGATTGGCAACCTCCATCGAAGACGGTTTTTAGATTTCAGAATGGCTAGAATCCCGGGCTCGGCGATCGCCCCCGGTTCCAGGATGCTGATTGCTGTAGTAAATTGATAGCCTGAACTAGATTCCCTTAGTGACTCTAAACTCGATCCCCAGACGGGAGGCGATTCCTTGACTTTTTCCGCTGAAGACTTTGCCAAAGCCCTCGAATCCCACGACTACCAGGCTCAGATGGGCAGTCGAGTTAAAGGCACCGTGGTGAACTACGACAATGACGGCGCCTCCGTGGACATTGGCGGCAAATCCACCGCTTTTTTACCCATTCGAGAGGCCTCCCTGCGGCAGGTCAGATCCCTAGAGGGCCTGCTGGAAGTGGGCCAAGAACTGGAATTTCAGGTAATTCGCGAACAGGATGCCGAAGGTCAGGTGCTGCTCTCGATTCGGCGGCTGCAGCTCGATGAACTCTGGGAAACACTCAAGGCCCTCGAAGCCGAAAGCGGCGTGGTCGAGGCCAAAGTTACCGGCACCAACAAGGGCGGCGTGATTGTGGACGTAGAGGGGCTACGGGGATTCGTGCCGCGATCGCACCTGTCCCGCAAAGCCGAGGACCTCGAAGAATTCGTCGGTCAAACCCTGACCATGGGCCTGTTAGAAGTGTCCCCGGCAACTAATAAGCTGGTGCTCTCCGAGCGGATTGCCGCCCGCAGCCAGGCCATGGGCCAGCTCGAACTCGGTCAGCTGATCGAGGGCACCGTCGCCAGCCTCAAACCCTTCGGCGTGTTTGTGGAATTCAACGGCGTCACAGGGTTGTTGCACATCAAGCAGATCAGCAAAAACTATGTCGAATCGCTGCCCGCGTTGTTTCAATCTGGCCAACCGATCAAAGCAGCGGTGATTGCCCTCGACCCGGAGCGCAATCGGATTTCCCTCTCCACCCGGGTGCTCGAAAAATATCCCGGTGAAATCCTCAAAGAAATGGACACCGTCATGGCCGACGCCGAAAACCGGGCCCAAGATGTTAGCCGTATGCTGGCAGAAAGCGATGCCTAGTCAAGAACCAGGACTAGCTTGAGCCCGCCTATTTAGAAACCGGAAATCGCCACCATGGGAAAAATCTGGGAGCTCGACTTTTATTCGCGCCCGATTTTAGACGAAAACGACAAGAAACGCTGGGAAGTGATGATCTGCGAAGGGGCCGAGTCGGTCGCTGACGACCCCGATTCGGGCCTGCGCTACAGCCAGTTTTTAGCCAATACCGAGGTCAATTCCATTAGCCTTAAAGCGGCAATTTCTGAGGTCATTGACCAGGTCGGTGCCCCCCCCAGGGCAATTCGCTACTTCCGCTATTCGATGCAAAACATGATCGCTCGGGCCTGTGAGGAGCTCGGCATCGCCGCTCGTCCCAGTCGCCGCGCCCTGACTCTGCAAACCTGGCTAGACGAACGCAAAGCCAACTACTATCCCCAGCAGCCGGGCTATACCGACAAGCCAGCTCCCACCGTAGCGGCCCCACCGCCTTCCCCGCGATCGCTGCCCGATGCTCTGATCGGGCAGCAGTGGGCGTTCGTTACCCTGCCCGCTAAAGACCTCAAGGACATGCCCGAGTGGAGCATTGACTTTAGCGAAGCCTTTCCTTTGACCTTAGCCGACCTCGATCCGGAGGCCCGGATTCCGGGGGTACTGATTTTTTCGCCCCGGGCTCTGCCCTTAGCTGGCTGGATGTCAGGACTGGAGCTGGGGCACCTGCGGGTAGAAGCGGCCCAGCCACCGCGGCTGATTTTAGAAACGGGCGTAGCCGACAGCTGGATCTTGGCCACCCTGGCGAATCCCAAGTTGCAAACGGAAGCCCAGGGGTTTGAATCCGCCAAGCAGGCTGCCAATCAGGTGCACTTCATCGGGGTACAGTCGAGCCCGGAGGCAGAAAACTTTGCCGGTTTCTGGCTGATGCAGGAGCGCAATTTTGGCTGAGCCATCCACCCTCTGGCAGCAGCTCCGGCGATCGCCCGTCTGGTCAACCCTGGGCTTTTACCTGCTGCTGGGGGCGATCGCCCTAGCCATGCTGCTGCCTCTGCTGTGGTTAGTGAGCACCGCCTTTAAATCCCCCGACGAAAATATTCTGGCCTTTCCGCCACAGTTTATTCCCGCCTCCCCGACCTTGCAGAACTTTGTTCGGGTCTGGCAGACCAGTCCCTTTGGTCGCTACTTCGTCAACAGCATCGTAGTAGCGGTGCTGACCGTAGTCCTCAACCTGCTAGTGTGCTCCCTGGCCGCCTATCCCCTGGCTCGGCTGGCATTTCGTGGGCGGGAGGTGATTTTCTCCCTAATTGTCTCCACGATCATGATTCCGTTTCAGATCGTGATGATTCCCCTGTACATTCTGGCGGTACAGTTAGGCCTGCGGAACACCTATCTGGGCCTGATTTTTCCCTACATCGCCTCGGCCTTTGGGATTTTCCTGATGCGGCAGGCCTTTCAGGGCGTCCCCAAAGAACTGGAAGAGGCTGCCCGCATGGACGGCTGTTCTGACCTGGGCATCTGGTGGAATGTGATGCTGCCCGCCACCCGTCCGGCCCTGGTAACCCTGGCAATTTTCACCTTTATTGGCTCCTGGAGCGACTTTCTCTGGCCCCTGATCGTGGTGGATCGGCCCGAATACTACACCCTGCCCCTGGGGGTGGCCAAGCTGGCGGGTAGTTTTTCCTTAGACTGGCGGCTAATCGCCGCTGGTTCGGTGATTTCAATTGCTCCGGTGATTGGGCTGTTTGTCTTTCTCCAGCGCTACATCGTGCCCACCCAGGCCGGTAGCGGCCTGAAGGGGTGATGAATTCGGGGATTTCCCTAGGCCAGATGTATGTATTCTGTGTAACAGTTGATTGGGGATAGTCCCCTAGCGACCTCCCCAACGCGACCATCGGTTACGAGACAAGTCAATGGCTCAAATTTCTCAGTGGCAGCACCAGTTCGTTAAAACCAACCAGGTTCGTCTCCACTGCGTCACCCAGGGAGAGGGTGAACTGGTGATTTTGCTCCACAGCTATCTGGAGTTTTGGTATTCCTGGCGCCACCAGCTCTCCGCCCTGGCTCGACATTTCAAAGTTGTTGTCCCTGACCTGCGGGGCTGTAATGATTCTGAAAAACCCCAAGACGGCTACGACCTCGATACCATTAGCCGTGACATTGCCGGGCTGATTGATGCCCTCGGCTATTCCCAGGCCCACGTGGTCGGTCATGCCTGGGGGGGCACCATTGCCTGGCAGCTAGCCCAAACCACCCCCGCCTCAGTGCACAAGCTAGCCATTCTCAACGGCGTCCATCCCCTCCAGTTTCGCCAGGCGTTGGTGAGCAATGTCGATCAGCTGCGTCGCAGCTGGCAGCTACTAGTAGCTCAGATTCCAAACATGCCTGAATGGCTTTTGGAACAAACCCTGCCAGAATTTGTGCAGTCCTTTTTCCAAAATCAGGCCGTACGCAAGGGAGCCTTCCCGACGGAGGTGACCCGTCTTTACCAGGCGGCGCTACAAAAGCCAGGGGCGATCGCCGCTGCCCTGCGCTACTATCGTCAGCTCTTGTCGCTGCCTGCCTGGCTCGCCCCCCTATGGGCTCCCCATGGCGCCATTAACGCGCCTACCCTAGTCCTGTGGGGAGAAGACGACGCTTTATTTAACTCGAAACTGTTAGAAAACGTCGGCGAACTGGTCAAAGCTCCCCTGAAAATCGAACGCATTCCCCACTGCGGTCACTGGATTCAGCAGGAAGCTCCCCTAACAGTCAATCGCTCTCTGCTCAAGTTTTTGCGTCCAAGCAGCTAAATCTGGGAATCTTAAACTATCTCCAGCTAAGCCTGCGGCTAGCTTCTATTGGCTCCAAAAATAGTCTCCACAGCCGATATGGCAATCGAGACAATGCTTTGGCCGATTGTCCATCGGGTAGGCTCCCAGGCCTGGGCGTTGCAGCAACTGTATCTGCCCTAGCCTGCCCAACCAATGCAATATGTCTAGGCGGATGAAGCGTCCCTGGGTGATAGGTTTGAAAGATAAACTCTATCGAGAAAACTTTACCTACGGTTAAAATCTCTCCGAAGGGATATTGGATTTGGCCTGATTGGTGGTTTTTTCTTGGAACATTTAAGGTGTAGCCGAGTCTTCAAAAGCGCAATGCTGGACCCCCAAGCTCTTTACGAATATTCCCGCTCCTTGGGCAATACCAATGAGGGACTAGAGCTGCAGCATCGGCTGAGTCTGTTTCAGGTATTCTCAAGACTCTACGATCGCCATCCAGATTTACTGGCAGAGATTCTAGATCTTGATAGCAGTGTTGCCCCTAGCTACGGCAGTCACGGCTTCTTTAGCTACGTCCAGGCTGTGGTGATTGGGGGAAGAGCCTACTTGATGACCAATCTGGCCGATGGCCGCAGTCAAGCCCTGGCCCAGTCTCAACAGATTTGGACCATCGGTAGAGATAGCCAGCAGGTGGTGATTCCCATTCGGGATAAGCGCCTATCTCGGCGCCATGCGGCGATTCACTACCACCAAAATCAGTTCAGACTAGTTGATCTGGGTAGCACTAACGGTAGCTTCGTCAACGGAGAGCGAATTCGTAATCAATATTCCCTGCGAGACGGCGATCGCATTCGCCTCGGCAGCGTTACCTTCAGCTTTTTCATCTGCCACGATTGGCAAGAACTACCCCAGGTGCCGGAGGCGGATGTGCGCCACATAGAAAGCGTTGAACCTGCCAGCCCGCGGGAGACCGACGAAACCGTAACTTCCAGTGCTGACGTCGCCGGAGCGATTCCTGCCTTTGTATTAGAGGAAACCCTAAGGTTTATTCGCAATCAAGGCCGCTAGGACTTAACCGGACTGGTCTCTAATAAGTTAAGTCCTACAGCAAGTACTCGGCAATGGCAGCCGCCACTCCATCAGCTTCTACAGAGGGGGCCACCCAGTCGGCGACGGCGCAGACCTCGGCGGGGGCATCGCCCATCGCCACTCCCAAACCGGCATAGCGCAGCATTTCTACATCATTGAAGTTATCACCAATAGCCATGACCTGATCTCGACGCAGATCGAGCAGTTCTTCGGCCAGATACCGCACAGCGGCCCCTTTGTTGGCTAAGGGATGGGTCGCCTCGAAGAAGGTCTCCACGGAGCGGGTCAGATACAGTTCCTCTGGTCGGTAGCGCTGATTCAACCGAGCGATCAAATCAGCAATCAGCTCGGTATCAGGGCTAAGGGCCAGCAGCTTGGTGGTTTCTCTCTGGGGGGCCAGCTGCAACATCTGACTGAGATCGCCTACGGCCTTGGGACGAATCCCCGATCGCGCCGCATAGGCTTCGGTGTCGTCGATAATGGCCCGCACGTGCAGCTCATCGTCGATGTAGAGGTGAATCGAGAGGGCCTGGTCGGCTTCTAGAGGAGCTAGGTAGGTAAGCAGGGCCATAGCCATCTGCCTGGGCAAAGGGCTATGGCGATAGAGGGTCTGACTGCGGGGGTCTTTGATGTAGGCTCCCTGGTAGGCCATTAGGGGCAAGGGAGATTCAACCGCTCGATGAAAACGTAGGGCTGACTGATACATGCGCCCGGTGGCGATCGCCACCTGAATTCCCCGGGCCTGCACCGCCTGAATCGCTGCTAGGACGCCAGGGGAAATCTGATTGCTCACCCCAGCGATCGTTCCATCGATGTCGAGCACTAAGAGCCGAATATCCCGTTCCACCGCTGGCCTTCATGTCCTCTGTAGAGACTTTTTAGACTTTATCAGTCCTAAGCTCGATCCTGAATAGATAGCACCAGATGCAGGGCAGCGGACAGGGGATGGAGTAGCCAGTCCAGGCATCTACGGGAAGCAAGTATTCTTGGTTTTCTGAAGATTGATTCCGCAGCCCGCGCTGGGCAAAGCCCTGCACAGCGGCTATCGCAGCCGCCCAGATCGCAGAATACTAAACACCAGCCACAGCCCTAGAAGGCTGGCGGCCACGAATAAAATCGTGGACAGAATCTGTCCCTGGGAGGACTGCTGCCCGGTGGACACGATCGCCGCCCCAACAATCAAAGCCGCCACTACGGTGCTAAAAGCGCGGCGGTTGGCGGCATCGTCTAAACTACGGCGCAGTCCGTCTAGCCCCTGGATGTTGACGTTCCACTTCAGCTGCTCAGAACTGAGGCGATCGAGGAGAAAGCCAAACTGCCGAGGCGAACTCAGGGTTAGATTGCGGAACTCCAATCCGGTGCGCAGCAAGGACTGGAACGGATCGTCCCCCACAATTTGGAGACGAAATAGATCGGCCATCAGAGGACGAATCTCGTCCAGCATGTTGACGCCGGGGTTAAACTGGCGGGCTACCCCCTCCAGGTTGGCCATGGACTTGGTAAACAGCCCTACATTGGCGGGCCAGCGCAGGTGGTTGCGGGTGCCTGCATCCAGCAGCTGAGAGAACACCTCGGCGGTATTGATTTCTTCCAGCTCCAGGTTGTAATAGCGGCTGAGCAGGCGGCCAAAGTCGTTTTCTAAAGAGGCCAGGTTCACAGGCTGCAGAGGTTCCGCTAGCTCTAGGGACAGCTGGGTGCAGCGCTGGGCGTCGCAGTTGACGATCGCTAGCACCATTTCCGTCATGGTGGCTCGAGTGTTGGGGTCAAGGCGGCCCACCATACCGCAATCCAGCAGGCCTACTCGGCCATCTTCCAGATAGAAAATGTTGCCAGGATGGGGATCGGCGTGAAAAAAGCCATCCACAAAAAACTGTTTAAAGAAGGCTCGAAATAGCAGAGTGGTGACGGCGCTGCGCTTCTGCTGACTGGCTTCGTCGGCTTTTTTAGCAATCTCCGCCTGCAGCAGCGGCTTACCCTCTAGCCACTCCATCGTCATCAGCTTAGGATTCGTCAGCTCCCAAATAATAGTTGGCACCACCAAATCCTTGGGATCGTACCAGCCGCTTTGGGCCAAACTGCGCCGCAGACGGTTAGTAAATCCTGCCTCGGTAGTGAAGTCAAGCTCATCCCGCAGGGCGTCGGTGAACTCGTCAGCCAGCTCTAGCACGTTGTAGCGCTGGCCAAACTGAGTAGCCGCAATCAGCTTGGCGATATCGCGAATCAGACTCATGTCTCGCTCAATCAGCCCTTCAATACCAGGACGCTGCACTTTGAGCGCCACAGGCCGACCGTCCTTGAGAATGGCTTTGTGGGTCTGAGCAATGGAACCAGCAGCGATCGCTTGGTAGTCTAACGATTGAAACAGCTGTTCCGGCGGTTTGGGCAGAAACCGCCGGATGGTCTTCTCCATCTCCTCAGGGGGCACAGGTGGCACCGTGGATTGCAGGCTGCTGAGGGATTCAATCTGTCTCTTATACACATCT
>PYEQ01000003.1 GCA_003017785.1 filamentous cyanobacterium CCP5
CATGGTCAACATTTCCAGGCGACGGAAGCGAAAGAGCTTTTGCGTCAGAAAGGCCGCGAGAAACTTGCTGATGAGCAGGGCGGCCAAAAGGCTGAGGGAGAAGCCTAACGCTCTGAGGCTGCTAAAGAAGGCCGGAATATCAATCAGCAAACCGATATCGACAAAAAAGATCGGGATAAACAGGACGTTGCCCACAAAGACAATTTTTTCTTTGACCTGGGTGTTGCCGACAACTTCGTTAACGGCTAGGCCAGCGAGAAAGGCCCCGACAATCTTTTCGACGCCGATGAGTTCGGCCCCAATGGCGGCGACAAAAATGACCAGCAAAATGAACAGAAACTGGTTGCCCTGGTTGTCGCCCGAGCGCCGGAAAAACTCGCGGCCCAAGCGATCGAAGCCCAAGAGAATGACAAGGGCATAGATGGCTAAACCGATGATCAGTTGTCCTAAACTGACGAGGGTAAAATCGCCAGTGCCCGCGCTGATGCAAATGGCTAAGACAATCAGCGCCCCAATATCGGTAAAGATGGTGCCGCCCAAGGTGGTGATGACGGCAGGATTGCGAGTGACCTCATACTGGCGCACGATGGGATAGGTGAGCAAGCTGTGGGAGGCAATCAGCGATCCCACCAGAATTGCACTCACGAGCGGAAACCCGGCGACCAGCCCCAGCCCGGTCCCCGCCAGCAGCGGTAAGCCAAAGGTCAGGCTGCCAAAGGCGGCGGCCCGATACTTCATCTTCTGGAACTCGGCCATGTCGATTTCCAGTCCGGCGACAAACATCAGATAGAGCAGCCCCACATCGGAAAGGAGCTGCATCACGGGGTCTTCGGTGTTGAGCAGGTTTGATCCGTGGGGGCCAAATAAGATGCCCGCGGCGAGGAGCCCCACCAAACCAGGTAGGTTAATGCGCTCAAATAAGAGCGGCACGATGAGGATAACGGCGACTAGAACCGCAAACGCCACGATAGGTTCGCCGTTTAAGTGCTCAAGCAGGGAGGACATAGAAAAATTGCCTGGATAGAGCGCTGGATTCAGGAAAGATGGGGGCAGTAATGGGCTTAACCCTCGATCGCTGGATTTGGGGGGATGCCTTCGGTGTCGATTAACCCCTGCCGCAAGGCAATGACGACGGCCTGAGTGCGATCGCGCACCTCCAGTTTTTGCAGAATGGCGTGGACATGAACCCGAACCGTACCCGCAGCGATGTACAGGGATTCGGCAATTTCGGAATTGCTTTTGCCACTGGCAATCAGCGCTAAAATCTCCCGTTCCCGCTGGGTCAGGGGGTTATCTGGCACCGGGACGGATGGAGGCACCTCAGCGAGCGGCTGCTGGAACTGAGCGCGAATTTGTTGGGTGGCCTGAGCATCCCACCAGGAAGCTCCCGCCGCGACGGACTGAATCGCCAAAATCAACGATTCGGCGGCCACTCCTTTCACACAATAGCCCTGGGCCTGGGCTTCAATCAGGCGATTGATCAGCGTGGGTTGTGAGTGGGAGGTCAACACCAGGATGGGCAACTGGGGCATGAGCTGCTTCATTTGCCGACAGGTTTCCACCCCACCAAGGCCGGGTAACCCCACGTCTAAAATCACGATGTCAAATTCCTGCTGCGTGACCAAAGCGAGAGCGGTTTCCCCGTCTTCGGCTTCGGCGGCAATTTCCAGCATCGGTTCTTGCTGGAGTCGGGTGGCCAGTCCCAGGCGAAACAGCTCGTCGTCTTCGACTAATAAAATTTGGAGGAGAGACGTCATGCCGTAGTTTTGCTCGTCATGGGTAAAGGCAACTGATTAACGCAGGCGGGTAGGCGAAAGGCAAAGACCGCACCATTCGCGCGAGACTCTGCCCAGATTTTACCGCCGTGGGCTTCCACAATTTGACGACTGAGGTAAAGCCCTAGCCCGGTACCTTTGGCTTGGCGATCGCTCTGCCCTTGATAAAAGCGATCGAACAAATGCGGCAACTCATCGGTCGGAATGCCCTGTCCCTCATCCATGATTTGCACCTGACAATGCCCGTTGGTAGAGCCCATCACCACCTGCACCGAACTGCCCCGCCGCGAATGATTGACGGCATTCGATAGCAGATTGACCAATACCCGCGACAGCTGCAAAGCATCGCCTTGGACGCAGTAAGACCGCCGAAAATCTGAATCTTCATCCCTGACTCGCAGATGAATCTGGCGCGAGGTGGCCAGGGGCACGACATCGGCGACGGCTTCCTCAGCCAGGGTGAGCAAATCGACGCGCTGGCGCTGCAACCTTAGCCCTTCGGCATCGTTGCGGTAAACATCCATCAGCGTTTCTACCAGCTGCAGCGTCTTTTGATGGCTGCGGGTCATTACCTCAAAGACCCGACGTTGGGGCAGCGACACCGGACCAAAGTTCTCACTCCGCAACGCCCGTAACGTCTCCAAGGCTCCCAGCAGTGGCGTCTTCAAATCATGGGTCAACGTTGAAACAAAATCTTCTCGCACCTGAGCCAGCTGTTCCTGGGCCTGAAGCTGTAAGCGCTGCCGCGTGATGGCCTGCTCGTATGACTGCAGGCGATCGCCCAGCCAACCCGTTACTCCCAGCGCCAGCACCGTAATAATCCGATTCGCAACGGTCGCAGGCGTCACTGTACCGATGCCAGGAATAAACAGATTCAAGATGGTGCAGACGATCGCAACGGCGGTTACCCAGATGGTGGCTCGACGACTGAGCCGGGTGCTGGCGATGAGCACGGCCCCGACATACAGATACCCAAACACATAGGGCGGGGGCGTGCTGTACTCCAGCAAGATGACCAAAACAAAGATGACCCCAATCAGCCAGTGAATGCGATGACGGGCCTGAATTAGCTGATCGAAATAGGAGGCAGGTCTAGACCGTGGCATAGGGAAAGATTGGTTAAGGGTCAGGAAATAGTGAATAACTTAAATTATTTGTCAATCCATTTTAAGAGCTGAATTGAATAAATGGGTTGAATTTATATCAGGTGATATAGGTGTTTATGAGTTTTATCTAAACGCTTCTAAACGCCTCCAGTCTTTCTGCCTAATCCTGGCAATATAAATCCTGTCTAAACGCGGCTCTATACCTTGTCAAAGTTGTTTGAAAGACGGAATAGTAATGCTGTTGGTTCTGCACAGAGATTTTTTAATTAGTTGGTTGGAAGATGGGATGTTGGAACGTTAGAGAGTTGGAAAGTTGGAACGTTCAAACGTTCAAACGTTCAAACATTCCAACGTTTCAACCCTCCAAACCCTAATCTCTTGTTTTCTTTCTCTACTCCTATAGTTGGAGCTTTCTTATGACACAAGGTTTTTTTCAGTTAATAGTTTTCCTGGCCATTTTGTTAGTGATTTCTCCTTTCTTGGGTAGATACATGGCGCGGGTATTCATGGGGCAGAGGACGCTGCTCGACCCCGTTGTCACGCCGCTAGAACGACTGTTGTTTGCGACTAGTGGTTTTGCTAATCAATCGTCTATGACGGGTGGTCAATACGTCAGAGCGGTGCTGGTGAGCAACCTGGTGATGGGAATTTTGGTATTTCTCATCTTTATGCTGCAAGGGGTACTGCCGCTGAATCCAACCGGTCTGGCTGCCCCGAATTGGGACTTAGCGCTGCACACCGCGATTTCGTTTGTGACGAATACGAACCAGCAGCATTATTCGGGCGAAACCACTTATACCTACTTTTCCCAGGTGGGAGCGCTGGGCTTTTTGATGTTTACCTCGGCGGCAACCGGGATTGCGGTGGCGATCGCCTTTATCCGGGGCCTGACGGGGAATGCCCTGGGCAATTTCTACGTTGATCTGACCCTATCGATCACCCGGATTTTGCTGCCGATTTCGATAGTGGGGGCGATCGCCCTGGTGATTGCTGGCGTACCGGAAACCTTTGCGGGGCCAGCGGTAGCTCAAACTCTGGAAGGGGCGACTCAATACATTGCCCGTGGTCCCGTAGCCCACTTTGAAATCATCAAAGAGTTAGGTGAAAACGGCGGTGGCTTTTTCGGCATCAACTCGGCCCATCCCTATGAGAACCCCAACAACTTCACGAATCTGCTGACCAACATCATCATGTTGGTGATTCCAGCAGGGCTGATTTTGACCTACGGCATTATGGCGGGCAAGCCTCGCCAGGGTTGGCTCATCTTTGGCATGGTATTTATCTTTTACGCTGTCATGGTGGGTATCACCGCTTACGGGGAATATGTCGGCAATCCGCTGGTCAACACTCTTTTGGGCGAGCAGGCTCCCAACCTCGAAGGTAAGGAGGTGCGTTTTGGCTGGGCACTCACGGCACTCTGGGCCGTTTCAACTACGGGGACGATGTGCGGTGCTGTCAACGGGATGCACGATTCGCTGATGCCACCTGGCGGGTTTACTACCCTTTCTGATATGTTCTTGCAAATTATCTGGGGTGGTCAGGGAACTGGTACTGCCTACCTGTTCGTATTCCTCATCCTGACGGTGTTTCTCACGGGCCTAATGGTAGGACGTACCCCCGAATTCCTCAGCCGCAAGATTGAGAAGCGAGAAATTGTCCTGGCCAGCATTATCCTGCTCGCTCACCCGATCGCCATCCTGATTCCTGGGGCGATTACCCTGGCTTTTCCCGAAACCTTAGCGGGCATTAGCAACCCCGGTTTTCACGGCATTTCCCAGGTGATTTATGAATACGCTTCCGTCGCCGCCAATAACGGATCCGGCTTTGAAGGACTCGGGGATGCCACCCTCTGGTGGAACCTTAGCGCTAGCTTCTCGCTGATCGTGGGTCGCTACGTGCCTATCATTGCCCTGGTTTACCTGGCCGACAGCATGGCTCAGAAGCAACCCGTCCCCGAAACCGCAGGCACGCTTTACACCGATAGCTTCTTGTTCACGGGCGTGACGGCAGGCACGATCCTGATTCTCGGCGCGTTGACCTTCTTGCCGGTGCTGGCGTTAGGGCCGATCGCGGAAGGGTTTGCGATCGCGAAAGCTGCTGCTGGAGGGTAAGAAAGGCGTTGGAACGTTGGAACGTTGGAACGTTGGAACGTTTTAACGCTTACTCGATTGCAGATACGCCATAAACCGACTGAGCTGACCACTGCACTTTTCTACTAAATCAAACAACTGTGCAAATTCGGCTTGATTGATATGACCTGCGTCGAGAGCAATATAGGTCTGCGATCGCAATTCCCCCGCCGATGCCTTAGCAATCCCCAGATAGTTGATAAAGAGCTTCGGAGTCCTGCTTTCAAACCCTTCTGCAATATTTGACATCACCGAGACTGCGGCACGGCGCATCTGATCTTTAAGCCCAAAATCCCGCGAGAAATGTCCTTCGCTAGAAACTTTATAAACAAAACGAGTCATTTCCCGCGCCGTTTTCCAAGCCTCAATTTCCTCGAACCTCCGAATCGTTCCCATGTTGTGCTCAACCCTGAAATCATGCTCCTAAAGTTCCCCTTCCAACCTGACGTTAGAACGTTCGAACGTTTAAACGTTGTAACGTTCTAAACCTCCCTATTCCTCCTTTGTCCCTTTCATTTCATCAATAGCCATGACCAGTTCTACGCAACCCCGCCATCAGCCCGGTGGACCTCGTGAAGGGCGACGACACACGCCGAAAGTCGATATGTCCGGCCTTTACCAGCGGGCCTTCAAAGAAGCGTTCTTTAAACTCGATCCGCGCGTGATGGTGAAAAACCCCGTCATGTTTGTGGTGTGGGTAGGCACGATCATCACGATTTTGCTGACCTTCAACCCCGGACTTTTTGGCCCGGTGCCGGATAATCCGGTACTGTTCAACGGCCTGATTGCCATCATCCTGTTCTTGACTATCGTCTTTGCTAACTTTGCCGAAGCGGTGGCAGAAGGTCGCGGTAAGGCCCAGGCGGATGCGCTGCGCTCCACTAAGTCAGAGACGACCGCGCGTAAGATTTTGGCCGATGGCTCCACCGAGGAAGTGTATTCCACCAGTTTGAGCCGGGGCGATCGCATCAAAGTCATTGCGGGCGACATCATCCCTGCCGACGGGGAAGTGCTGGATGGCGTCGCCTCTGTGGATGAATCAGCCATCACGGGGGAATCGGCTCCGGTGCTGAAGGAAGCGGGTTCCGATGTGGCTAGCTCCGTCACCGGGGGCACCAAGATCATTTCGGATGAGCTGACGATTCAAGTCACCGCTGACCCTGGTAAGGGCTTCATTGACCGGATGATTGCCCTGGTGGAAGGCGCTGAGCGCAGCAAGACCCCCAACGAAATTGCCCTGACGGTGCTGCTGGCGGTGTTGACCCTGGTGTTTTTAATTGTCGTCGCCACCCTACCGACTCCCGCCGCCTACATCGGTAGCCCGGTGAGCGTGGCCATTCTGATTGCGCTGCTGGTGGCGCTGATTCCCACTACGATTGGGGGTTTGCTGAGCGCGATCGGCATTGCCGGGATGGATCGCGTCGCACTGTTCAACGTCGTCGCTACCTCCGGTCGAGCCGTCGAAGCCTGCGGCGATATCAATACCCTAGTGCTGGACAAAACCGGCACCATCACCCTGGGTAACCGACTGGCTGAAGAGTTCATTCCGCTCAATGGTCACAGTTTGGAGAAAGTCGCGTCGGTCGCACTTGCTGCCAGCATCTTTGACACCACCCCCGAAGGCAAGTCCATCGTGCGGTTGGCTCAGCAGCAAGGAGCCGCGATCGCCTTCGACAAAAACACAGCAGAAGCCGTGGACTTTTCCGCCCGCACCCGCATGAGCGGCACTAACCTACCCGATGGCGGCGAAATTCGCAAAGGGGCAGTCGATGCGATTCGCGGCTTTGTCCGCTCCCGTGGTGGCCACGTCCCGGAAGGGCTGGATCAGGCATTTGAGAGGGTTTCCCGCTTGGGCGGAACGCCGCTAGCCCTCTGCCAGAATGACGACATTTACGGCGTGATTTACCTGAAAGACATCATCAAACCCGGCATTCATGAACGGTTTGACCAACTGCGGCGCATGGGCGTCCGCACGGTGATGCTGACGGGCGACAACCGCATCACTGCTGAGGTGATTGCGAAAGAAGCCGGGGTCGATGACTTTGTTGCCGAAGCCACCCCAGAAGACAAAATTCAGGTGATTCAGGCGGAGCAGGCGCAAGGCAAGCTGGTAGCGATGACGGGGGACGGTACCAACGATGCTCCGGCCCTGGCCCAGGCCAATGTAGGTCTGGCGATGAACTCCGGCACCCAGGCCGCCAAAGAAGCCGCCAACATGGTCGATCTCGACTCTGACCCCACCAAGCTGATTGACCTGGTCACGATTGGTAAGCAGTTGCTGATTACGCGCGGTGCACTGACCACCTTTTCCATTGCCAATGACATCGCCAAGTATTTCGCCATCATCCCGGCCATGTTTGCAGCAGCGGGCATTGGCGCACTCAACATCATGGGCCTGAACAGTCCTCAATCCGCTGTCCTGTCTGCCCTAATCTATAACGCTCTGATCATTCCCGCCTTGATTCCCCTGGCCTTAAAAGGGGTGCAGTTCCGTCCGTTAACGGCCAACCAACTGCTACAGCGCAACATGCTGATCTTTGGCTTGGGGGGTGTCATCGCGCCTTTTATTGCCATCAAGCTGATCGATCTCGTTGTCGGCAGCGTTGGTTTAGCGTAGGAGATTTTGCATCATGACTCTTTTTTCTTCTCAAACTTCACCAACGTTCAAACGTTCGAACGTTCAAACATCCGGTAAACCTGAAGCACCCCTAGCGGAACCGACCCCGGCAGAAAGTACTGCAATCTCGACGAATATTTTGATCGTGCATAACGAGACGGCAACCCGACTGATATTGACTGATTTTCTACACCCCGAGGGCTACCGCGTTCATGGGGCAGCGGATTGGGAAGCCACATTTGAGCAACTGCAACAACAAGCCATTGACCTGGTGATTTTAGACCTCGCCATTTCTCAACAGGCCGAAGGCGGGCGCTTGGGACAACTGCTCTCGCTCTACCCCAGCATCAGAGTGGTGATGATTTGCGACCATTGCAGCCTGGAAGATGCCGTCAATGCCATGAAACAGGGGGCCGTGGATTTTCTTCACGAACCCCACGGCTACCTCCAACGCCCCTTTGAACCCGAACGGATTCGCACCGTTGTCGCGGAAGCATTGAGCCATCCTCCCGCTGCTGGAGTCCCCGCAGGCGACTTCGATGAGTTGATCGAACGCGCTCGCCAGTGCGCCCAGCAAAGCGAATTTAACCAAGCCCGAAAGCTCATCGGTGAAGCGATGAAGCAGGCCCCTGAACGGCCAGAGTCCTTCACGTTACTGGGCTTGATTACCGAGTGCTCCGGCGATCGCTTAGAAGCCCTCAAACTCTACCGAGCCGCCTTGGGACTTGATCCAACTTACCAACCTGCCGAAGTCAATCTAGAGCGGGCAACGACTAACTTGAGAGCCCGTCCCTGTTTTGATGATTGAGAGCGTTTGAACGTTCCAACGTTTCAACGTTCAAACGTTCAAACGTTTCAACAACCACTACTTGGAGATCTGCTAATGAATAAATTTACTCTGCGACCCCTCGAAATCTGTAATGACTGCCTGGATCGTCTTCAGCAGCGCCGTTCCCGGATCGCCTTGGGGCTGTTTATGGCTTTGTGCTTAAACCTGGTGATCGCGCCTGCCATCTACGCTGCTACCGACAATCTCGCCCGAGGCAATGCCTATGCTCTTGGCCTGCTCGGTCTAGTGGTCATTGGCCTTGCCGCCTATCTCACCGCCGTCATTCTTAAACCGGAGAAATTTTGATCATGCTGAAACGGCTCATCAACCAAATCCGTGAACAAATTCGGATGGGGCGAATGAAGCGCCAGCTCCGACAAGCACAACTTGATCGATATCGCGATCGCCATCGTCGCCGCCACCCAGATAAATATTCAAACGTTTAAGCGTTCTAACGTTCTAACGTTCCAATCCCCCACCCTCCAACCTTGCCCACACAACCTCAACCCCTCTAAAAACTATGTTTCAAGACATCACCACCAGCATCCGCACCACGATCCTTCTCTGGCTGCTCACCGCCCTGATTTACCCCTTGCTGATTTTTGCGATCGGCCAGGGGATCTTTCCCGCTCAAGCCAACGGCAGTCTAATCACTAACGGCCAGGGCCAAGTCATCGGCTCTACCCTCATCGGTCAAGCCTTTAGCAGCGAAGAATATTTCTGGAGCCGCCCCAGTGCAGTTGATTACAGCATTGGCGAAGATGCCGCCCCTACCGGACTCTCAGGCGCAACTAACCTGGCCCCCAGTAATCCTGACCTGCTCGTCTTAGCTGAAGCAAGAGCGGAAATTCTACAAGCTGCCAATATCAACCCTACTGCCGATCTCCTCTACAGTTCCGGCTCCGGCCTCGACCCCCACATTTCACCGGCGAGCGCGATCGCCCAAATCGATCGCATCGCCGCCATCCGTAACCTTTCCCCCGACGACCTGCAAACCCTGATTCAACAAAATACCGAAGGTCGATTCTTAGGCATCTTTGGCGAACCCGCCGTCAACACCGTCACCCTCAACCTCGCCCTGGATCAACGTTAGAACGTTCCAACGTTTAAACGTTCAAACGTTCAAACCCCCGACTCTCTCAACTCCTCCCCCGCTTTTTGCTTATGTACAACCCCGCCGCGATTCCCGTTCCTGAAGGCTTCGCCAACGCCTCTGCCAGCTACCAAAAACCCCACCGCCGAGGCAAACACAAAATCTTCATTGGCATGGCCCCTGGCGTCGGCAAAACCTACCGCATGCTCGAAGAAGGTCACGCCCTCAAGCAAGATGGAGTCGATGTGGTTGTGGGACTCTTGGAAACTCATGGTCGGGAGGAGACGGCTCACAAGGCAGAAGGGTTGGACCTGATTCCCCGTAAACGAGTGAATTGCCGGGGAGTCATGCTGCAAGAAATGGATACAGAAGCCATTCTGGAGCGGGCTCCTCAGCTAGCGCTGGTGGATGAACTGGCCCACACCAACATACCGGGTTCCCAGTGGGAGAAGCGTTATCAGGATGTCGAACAACTGCTAGAAGCTGGCATTGATGTTTACTCCACCGTCAATATTCAACATTTAGAGAGCTTGAATGATTTGGTGCATCGCATTTCTGGAGTTGTGGTGCGGGAGCGCATCCCCGATCGCGTGATCGATGCTGCAGACGAAATTGTCGTGGTGGATGTCACCCCAGAGATGCTGCAAGAACGCCTCCAAGAAGGCAAAATCTATGCGCCTGAAAAGATTGACCAGTCTCTGCAAAACTTTTTTCGCCGCAGTAATCTGATTGCCCTGAGAGAATTAGCCCTGCGCGAAATTGCCGACAACATTGAAGAGGATTCGGTCGCAACGGATCAACATCCCCACTGTAATATTCAAGAGCGGGTTCTGGTCTGTATTTCAACCTACCCCAATTCTATTCAGCTTTTGCGACGCGGGGCTCGCATTGCCAATCAAATGAATGGGCGACTGTTTGTTTTATTTGTAGCTGCTGAAGGTAAGTTTTTGACAAAACCAGAAGCGCTGCATATTGAAACCTGTGAACGACTATGTCGAGAGTTTGAAGGTGAATTTATTCGAGTAGAAGCGCCTGATATTGTGTCGGCGATCGTTGAAGTTGCGACTCAAGAACGTATCACTCAGATTGTTTTGGGTGAGACTCGACGCTCCCGACTTAAATTGCTCTTTAAAGGTTCCATCGTGCAGCGCCTAATGCGAGCCCTACCTCAAGTTGATTTACACATTATTGCTAATAACTAGCTAGATTGACTTTTTAAGCTGATATGAGTCTACACTGAGAAATCATAAGAATTCATCCTCTTCAAATTACTGAAGCAATGCTAAATCTAGATATATGTTTTTAGGAGAAGGTTCTAGCAAGTCTTCTGTAGTTCTGTAGTAAGGCAGAGTAAGCGCAAGAAAATTGTAGCCAAAGTGTGCATTGGCTTTCAGGCGATGCGGACCTGGCTAGAACTCTCATTTTCCCGGGCTTGCCTTTCTCAATAGTCATACCTTATTGACCTGCCTGCGGCTTGTTTTCTCAATAGGACAGCTCTTATTGATTCTTGCGCTTACCCTGTGTAGTAAGGCTAAGTACAGGACAAAAATTGAACAACCTCAGAAAACTCTTCGACTCTCCAGTTGAGATTGAGGACAATCGAGCGTAGATGGTGGAGTCCATAGCGGAATAAGCTTTTAGCCCGACTCAGATCTTGCACCTTGACAGGAAGGATGCGAGAAAAGGGCGTGAAACGTATACCTAGCGAGGATCATAAAGATTCTTGCCCACGCCCAAGAGCTAATTTACCAGCTCCTCGACGGGATGCTGAGTGCCTATCAGCGCCAAAGCCTGAAAGCGCTACTCGAACTATTTCTCAGAGTACAAGGGGCACCGCTGCCTGACCATAGCCAGCTGAAGTCGGCTAGTGCCTTGAGCCGGTTCCTCACCGTGTATAGCTGGTCAGTGCGCCAGGCGATTCGCCGCGAACTTAAGCGCTATCGGCCTCGAGGACGCCGTCCTCATCCGCAGGTGATTCTGGACATGACGACGTTGGAGAAACGAGGCAAGTTTAAAGCCTTTGCAGATCTCATTACGGTGTTTCATGGCAAACGAGGGGTGCATGGGGTGGTGCTCTACCTGGTAGTTGGCCCATGGCGGGTGCCCTGGAGTTTTCGGGTTTACCGAGGTAAAGGGCAGCCCTCAGTGGCTCAGTTAGGGCTGCGTCTGGTGCGTCAACTGCCCAAGTGGCTCAAACGCGCCTTCAAACTCAGAGTCCTGGCCGATACCGCCTTTGGCCCGGTGGACTTTCTCAAAGGCATCCGCCAATTGAAGCTCTATGCCATCACAGGGGTACGCTACGACCGCAAACTCAACGATGGGCGACAACTGTTTCATCTACACAAGCCGGGGCAGCCAGTGCGCTTGAGCGGACTCGACTTCCCAGTGACCGTTGCCTGGTTCTATCTCAAGCGTGACGGCCAGAAGAAACGCTCTCAACGATTTGTCCTCTCGACTGAGCCCCTCAAAGCCAGCACTATCGTTTGGTGGGGACGACATCGCTGGCAGATAGAGGGCTTTTTCAAAACCGCCAAGCATCGTTTTGGCCTCCATCGCTTTGGTCAGCAGACCTTGCTGGGCCTGTATCGCTGGCTGGTGCTGTCGTTGGTGGCCTTTGTCTTGGCCCATTGGGGCTATCTCTCGATGGAATCTCAGGCGTTACCTGACTGGGCTGAGGCTGCAGCCGAAGTCGCCTTAGCTGATGTACTGATGGCCCTACTACTGGCTGACATCGAGCGCAGGCGACCATTACTGCAACAGCAGGGAATCGAGATTCACGTTACAAGGTGCAAGATGTGAGTCGCGCTCTTTCTTGACAAAGATGGAGTACTCCAAGCGATCGCCCGCGACTACCTGGGCATTCCCAACTGGAACGAAGCCACCTATGTCAATTAGCCACAGTAGGAGCACGAAGGTCTGCCGCTTCGCCGCAAACCTCACCTTGTCGTTTTCTAAAGCTTTAACCGAACGACAGCTTTATTTACCTTATAAGATCGTTCAATAGACATCTTCTGGCCCTGGATGTCGGTCCGCCCGACACCAATAGTGATGCAACCGGGCGCGATCGCTATCTGTCTCGGTGCGTCGGAGCCCGAACTGGGCGGCTAGGGCCGTTGCGGGCTTTCATGCCATCACCAAACGGCTATGACGGCTACTGCTGAGGAAGTTTGATCGCTGTGGCCTGCTGCCCCGTGGCCAGGACGACTCCAGAGCCATCGAGTTGTTTGAGGAGGTAGGTATGAGGGGTGCGATCGCAGGCGAGTTTGAGTAGCCTCTTTTGAGTTTGAGCGATGCCCAATTTACCGATCTGATTTTCCTCAATGGGAAGTCGCAGACTCTATCTAAGCAATAGGCATCTTCTATTATGGTTCAATGTATCGGACGCTAGCATCGAATTGTAGAGATATTTGGATGAGTTCCTCGGCAGGTTGATAGCAGAGTGGATGACTCCATCCACGGTCAGCCACCAGCCCACTCTTGTTCAAATAAATAACGAGATGCGGGAGGTTGAGATGCTGATCGAGGCGAGATCGCTCTCCTTTCATGAGTATTCCATCGTTGATATCGCCCAACAGCTTGAGACCGACCCGAAGTCTGGGCTAAGCGTCGAAGACGTCGCTCGTCGCTACGAAACCTATGGCCGCAATGAGCTGCCCGTCAAACCCGGAAAACCGGTTTGGCTCAAGTTTTTGCTGCAGTTTAACCAGCCGCTGCTCTACATCCTGCTGCTGGCGGGGGCGGTGAAGGCCTTTCTCGGCTCCTGGACCAATGCGGCAGTAATCTGGGGCGTGACGGTGCTTAACGCCATCATCGGCTACGTGCAGGAAGCTAAGGCCGAAGGGGCGATCGCGTCTTTAGCCAAAGCCGTTGCCACTGAAACCACTGTCCTCAGGGGCGGGCAGATGCTGCGGGTGCAGTCCCAGGATCTGGTGCCGGGGGATCTGGTGCTGCTGTCGTCGGGGGATAAGGTGCCCGCCGATCTGCGCCTAGTGAAATCGCGAAATCTCCAGATCGATGAGTCGGCCCTGACCGGAGAATCTGTACCGGTAGAGAAATCCACTGCGTCGCTCCCAAAAGAGACCCCGCTAGCGGAGCGCACCAACATGGCCTACGCCAGCAGCTTTGTCACCTTTGGTCAGGGCACGGGGCTGGTGGTGGCGACCGCTGGGGCCACCGAGGTGGGCCAAATTTCCCAGTCCATGGAGCAGCGGGTGAACCTGACGACTCCCCTGACCCGCAAGTTTGCCGCCTTTAGCCGCACCCTGCTCTACTGCATCCTGACCCTAGCCACCCTCACCTTTGCCATCGGTCTGGGTCAGGGCGAATCCTGGGAGTACATGTTTGAAGCGGCGGTAGCGCTGGCGGTGAGCGCCATCCCCGAAGGATTGCCTGCGGTGGTGACGATTACCCTGGCGATCGGCGTCAACCGCATGGCCCGTCGCCACGCCATCATTCGCAAGCTGCCCGCTGTGGAGGCCCTGGGCAGCGCCACCGTCATCTGCTCCGACAAAACCGGCACCCTCACCGAAAACCAGATGACGGTGCAGGCCATCTATGCCGGAGATCAGACCTATCAGGTCAGCGGTAGCGGCTATAGCCCCAAGGGTGACATCGGTCTCGGGGCGGGCGATACTCCTGAGAACTGCTTTCTGGCCGATCGCCTCCCCGACGCCTTGCGAGAATGCCTGGTGGCAGGGGTGCTCTGCAACGATAGTCAGCTCAAGCAAACGGGGGACTACTGGACGGTGGTCGGCGACCCAACGGAAGGGGCCTTGATTGCCGCCGCCGCCAAAGCGGATTTGAATCAGGCAAGCATGACCAGTTCAGTGCCCCGGCTCGATTCCATCCCCTTTGAGTCGGAATACCAGTACATGGCGACCCTGCACGATGCCCTTCCCCGCGTCGTCTACGTCAAAGGCTCTGTGGAAGCCTTATTGCAACGTTGCTCCGACACCATGACCGAGTCGGGCCAATTAAAGCCGCTGGATCGATCAGCCATTGAGCAGGCGGTTGGCGCTATGACTGCCAAAGGACTGCGGGTACTCGCCTTTGCCCGCAAGACGGTGGGCGATCGCCACCACTCCATCGACCATGATGATATTCAGTCGGGCCTGGTGTTTCTGGGATTACAGGGCATGATTGACCCGCCCCGCCCGGAGGCGATCGCCGCCGTCCACGCCTGTCAGTCTGCAGGCATCTGGGTGAAGATGATCACGGGCGACCACATTGCCACGGCCCGGGCGATCGCCCACCGCATGGGCATCCAGCAATCCAGCGAGGTAGCTGCCTTTGAGGGCAGGCAACTGGCGGCCATGGACGATGCCCAACTGGCCCAAACCGTCACCGATGGCGATGTCTTCGCCCGGGTCGCCCCCGCCCAAAAGCTGCGGCTGGTGGAAACGCTCCAGCTGAAGGGCAACATCGTGGCGATGACCGGCGATGGCGTCAACGATGCCCCGGCCCTCAAACAGGCGGACATCGGCATTACCATGGGCAAAAACGGCACCGAAGTCGCCCGAGAAGCCGCCGACATGCTGCTCACCGACGACAACTTTGCCTCCATCGAAGCGGCGGTCGAAGAAGGGCGCACCGTCTACCAGAACTTGCGGAAAGCGATCGCCTTTCTCCTGCCTGTGAACGGCGGGGAATCCATGACCATTCTGATCAGCGCCCTGCTCGCGAGGGACTTACCGATTCTCTCCCTCCAGGTGCTGTGGCTGAACATGATCAACTCTCTGACCATGACCGTGCCCCTTGCCTTTGAACCCAAGTCCAAGGGTCTGATGCAGCAACCCCCTCGCCCCCCCGGCGAATCGTTGCTCACCGGACGGCTCCTGCGTCGGATTCTGGCGGTTTCCTTGTTCAACTGGATTTTGATTTTCGGCATGTTCGAGTGGGCTAAGGCAACTACAGGAGATATCGCCGTTGCCCGCACCATGGCCATTCAAGCGCTGGTGGCGGCTCGGATTATTTACCTGCTCAGCATCAGCCAGTTGGGCGTCAGCCTCCTTCAATTCTTAAGTCGCCAATCAGCTTCCATTGCCAACGCCCCCATCCTGATTAGCGGCATTCTCGGAGCAGTCGTCTTGCAGGTGGTCTTTAGCCAATGGGGACTGATGAATACGCTGTTTGAAACCGCGCCCCTCACTTGGAGCCAGTGGTTAATTTGCCTGCTGCCCATGGTGCCCATGGTGCCCTATGCAATTTTCGTCAATCAGATTGACTCGCCCCGTCGTATTGGCGAGTCTAATCGATGATGCTAACGCGCATCGAAGCTTAGTTATACAACGCTATCACTTCCTTCTTTTACCTCAGATTCTAGAAAAATGATCGAAAAAATTCTGGTTGCTATTGAGCCCGGTGATGCCTGCCACCATGTCTTCCACCAGGCAGCTGAATTGGCTCAGAAAATCCAGGCAAGCCTCAATTTGCTAAGCATTTTAAGTCCTAAAGAAGACGGTAGCCTCACCCTAGCTCCTTACTCGGATCGGGATTGGACGACCTATCGAGAAACTTATGGAAAGTTAGAAACGGCAAACATTAGACTGCTGCAAAGTTTGACCGACAAGGCAAAAGAGATGGGCATCAAGGCCGAATTCACCCAAGAAAGCGGCAGCCCTGGGCCGACTATTTGTCAATTTGCAAAAATCTGGGGCGCTGATTTGATTATCGTGGGCAGTCGCGGGCGTAAAGGCATGAGTGAAATGCTGTTAGGCAGCGTCAGTAATTATGTCGTGCATCACGCAACCTGCTCGGTCATGGTAGTACATCAGCAGGATTAAACAATCATGGAACTTTTAGCCAACCCTTTCTATGAAACTGCCTTTGTGCTGCTGGTCTCTGCCATCATCGGGGCAATCGGGCTGCGCCTGCGGCAGCCCTTAATTGTGACGTTCATTGCAGTAGGAATTCTGGTCGGGCCTTCGGTCTTAGGATGGATCACCCCCAGTGAAGAAATGGAGCTATTTGCGCACCTGGGAATTTCCCTGTTGCTATTTGTAGTGGGCCTGAAGCTCGATCTACACCTGATTCGCAGCATGGGGCTAGTGGCGCTGGCAACGGGACTCGGGCAGGTGGCCTTCACATCTATCGTGGGCTTTTTGCTGGCATTACTGCTGGGGTCTGCGCCCTTAACTGCGCTCTATATCGCGGTTGCGCTGACGTTTTCTAGCACCATTATCGTTGTCAAGCTGCTCTCGGATAAGCGCGAAATTGATTCCCTGCATGGGCGAATTGCCCTGGGCTTTTTGATTGTGCAGGATCTGGTGGTGGTGCTGGTGATGATTGGCCTGTCAGCCCTGGGCAGTGAGGGCAATCTCTCGCTAGGGATGACCCTGCTACAAATACTGTTGAAGGGAGGTCTGCTGCTGCTGGGGGTGGGGGCCTTGATGGTAGCGGTGCTGCCCAAACTCCTGAACTATCTGGCGAAATCCCAGGAATTGCTGCTGGTATTTGCGATCGCCTGGGCAGTTTCCCTAGCGGCCCTGAGCGAAATTCTGGGGTTCAGCACTGAGGTGGGGGCGTTTTTGGCGGGTATATCCCTGGCCTCCACCAGCTATCGAGAAGCGATCGGCGCTCGGTTGGTCAGTATTCGCGACTTCCTACTGCTGTTCTTTTTTGTCAACCTGGGTTCCCAGCTAGATTTGAGCCTACTTGGGGCTCAGATTGGGCCTGCTTTAGTGCTGTCCTTATTCGTGCTGATTGGCAATCCGGCGATCGTGATGGCGATCATGGGCTACATGGGCTACCGCAAGCGCACAGGCCTCCTCGCCGGGTTGACGGTGGCTCAAATCAGCGAATTCTCTCTAATTCTGGCCGCTTTGGGGTTGAACCTGGGCCACATTAGCGAAGAAACCGTGGGACTCATTACCCTGGTAGGACTCATCACGATTGGCCTCTCAACCTATCTCATCCTGTATTCCCATGTTCTCTATGAGCGGCTGTCTCCTGCTTTAAGTATTTTTGAACGCCAGATCCCCCACCGCGAAGAGGCGGATGATGCGGACTACGGGGCAGCCGGAGCCGATGTCATCGTCTATGGCCTGGGGCGCTATGGCGGCTGGTTAGTCAATAGCCTGGCGAGCAAGGGATTGGAAGTTCACGGCGTAGACTTTGACCCCGAAAACGTTCGCCGCTGGCGACGCCAGGGTTTTTCCGCCCATTATGGCGATGCAGAAGATCCCGAATATCCCAGCCATCTGGCCTTGAGTACCGTGAAATGGGTGATCAGCAGTATTCCAGGAATCGAGGTCAATCGCACCCTACTCCACGCGTTGCAATATCATGGCTATCAAGGCAAACTGGCGGTCACCGTTCATAATGACCAGGAAGATGCCGTCTTTCAAACCTCTGAGGTGGACTTAATTCTGCGTCCCTTCGTGGATGCCGCCGAACAGGCCGCTGATGAACTGGTGCAAATTCTTAGACCAAGACCTGGAGAACGATAGTAAAGCCCAACTCGGTATCGGGATGTCATTAACCGGGGAAATCTCCACCCACTGGGCTCCTGCCATAATCGGATTGCCCAGGACAAAGATGGAGTACTCCAAGCGATCGCCCGCGACTATCTGGGTATCGCCAACGGGAATGAGGCCACCTACGTCAGTTAGCCTCAGCCCTCACGGAGCTTCAAGCTAAGGCATCCGCCAAGGCTCTATAATCCGACACCCGCCGCCGGGGCTTCCCCTCATCGCCACTTTGAGAAGCGATCGCGGTAATTAGAGCAAAGCCATCATGACATTCGTTGCAAGCTTCATCCAGGAAGCGAAAGAAGAAACATCCCAGTCGTTTCTGGGGGCTTAGTTTCTGCTCTGCAAGAATTTTTATTCTTGCAGATAACAATGACAATTCGGCTTTTCAATCAGGGAAGCTGCCAGGCGGTTCAAAGCGACTGCTGCCAGTAGTCCACCGCCGGACGTGCCCTCTACAGTGAGATAGGGAATGTCGAGCTGCATGAGTTGTCGCTTGGCAGCGGGGGCATGGCTAAAACCGATGGGTAGGCCAATGATGAGAGCTGGCTGGCGGTGATGCTGAGCGACTGCTGCCAACAGTTTTATCAACACCGAAGGTGCATAGCCGACAACCCAGATATTGCCGTCAATCAGTGAGTCGAGCCGCGCCTGCCAGTTGGTTTCTTGCCAAAAAGTTTGTTCGGCCTCAGCCGCACTGCTGAGGTGAGGATCGTCGAGTAGCGTTGTCCATGGGCAGCCCAGATGAGTAAGCCGCGTTTGATCCAGTGAGTTGGCCACCGCTGGTACATCGCTGACGACCGTACAGCCTGCCTGCAAGGATTCACGCGCCGCTTTAATCGCATTAGGACTAAAGCGCACAAACCCGGCCAAGCTGACATCGCCGCAGGCCAAAACCAGGTGGGAAATGATATCTACCTCAATTTCGGGACGTTGAGATAGATCGGGTAGCAACTGCTGAAGGGCTTCGTGAAAGTTTTCGGGATGGTCGGCAGTGGCCGCGTCGAGATGGTGCCAGAGGTCTTCGCTGAGGGACTGAGCGGTTTGGGTTTCGACCTCTAAAAGCCGGAGCTGGGCGATCGCCTCAGCCTGCATGGACTGACACCCGCGATCGCGCCCCAGTAACCCTTCCAAAGCGGTGGCCGTTTGGCGCAGTTTAATCAGTTTTTGCAGAACGGTTTGATACTGCTGCTGCAACTGCGGCCACAGTGACTCTGACCCATTGGATACCGCCTGTTTGGCCAACATTTGCTTGATGTGAGCAAGCTGAAACCCCTGCTGCTTCAACGCCACGATGCGCTGGAGTCGCTGCACATCCGCATCAACATACAGCCGATAGTTCCCCTCAGAACGTGGCGGGGGCGGCAGCAGCCCAATCTGGTGATAGTGCCGCACCATGCGAGGTGTGATGCCGCAGCCAACGGTTTGGGTGAGTTCTTTGATGGTGAGCATGCCCTTGACCTTAACATCAATGTCAAGGTTTATGGTGATGCCGTAATCTGTATGGGCTTGATATGGCTGATAGTGTTTCCACGGCTTGGCAAAAGCGGTTTCCGGACTGGCTACAGACCTATCCAGAGGCGATCGCGGCAGTCACCTGTGGACTGCTCACCCTATTGGGCTGGTTGGCCCTGAGCGGCAACTGGATTGGCGTCGGCGTCTGGGTATTGCTGGCGGCCTACGTCATTGGTGGCTTTGACAGTGCCCGTGAGGGACTGACGACGCTGTGGCAAGAGCGGGAACTGGACGTGGATCTGCTGATGATTGTGGCGGCAATCGGGGCGGCCATCCTCGGACTGTGGCAGCAGGAGTATTATCTGCTGGTGGATGGCGCGATCCTGATCCTGATTTTCGCCGTCAGCGGTGCTTTGGAAAGTATCGCCCTGCATCGCACCGAGCGGAACATTCGTAGCTTGATGCAGCTCGCCCCCGATACCGCCAGGGTTGCGGTTCAGGGGCAGGAACGGATGGTGGCAACGCAGCAGCTGCAGGTGGGCGATCGCATCCTGATCAAGCCGGGGGAGCTGATTCCCACCGATGGTCTGGTACAGGAAGGTCAGAGTGCGGTGAACCAAGCGCCGATCACGGGGGAGTCGATTCCCGTGGAGAAGGCGATCGGGGATGAAGTCTTTGCGGGGACGATTAACGGCAATGGCGCTTTGACCGTCGAACTGCACAAGCCCCCAGAGAGCAGCCTGATTCAGCGGGTGATTCGCTTGGTGGAGCAGGCCAAAACCTCCGCGCCCCCTTCCCAGCAGTTTTTGGAAACCTTTGAGCGGGGCTATGCCAAGGTCATCGTGGGAGCCGGACTGCTGCTGGCCCTGCTGCCGCCGCTGCTGTTGCAGTGGAGCTGGGAAACGACCATTTACCGAGCGCTGATCTTTCTGGTGGTGGCGTCTCCCTGTGCGCTGATGGCGGCGATTATGCCGACGCTGCTGTCAGGGATTGCGCGGGGGGCGCGGCAGGGCATCTTGTTCAAAGACGGGGCGCAGTTAGAAACCATGGGACAGGTGCGGGCGATCGCCTTTGACAAAACCGGCACTCTGACTACGGGCATTTTGCAGGTGAGCGACCTGATTCCCGCCCCCGGCATTGACTCAGACCGATTGCTGCAAGTCGCCGCCTCCCTGGAAACCTACTCCGAACATCCCATCGCCGAAGCTATCGTGCAGACTGCCCATCGCCAAAAATTACCGCTGCTGCCAACCCAAGCGGTTCAAGCCGAAGTGGGACAAGGCATTTCCGGCACTTTGGAAGGGGCTGCCGTGCGGCTCGGAAAACCTGCGTTCGTGTTGGTGGAGGCTGCTGTTGCCACGGTCGCCACGGCCACTCCGACAGTCCGCCAGACATCCCAGGAACTACCGCCTGCCCTGCTGCAAGCGAGTCAGCGCCTGGAGCGGGAAGGCAAGACCGTCATCTGGGTCAGCCAAAATCGACAGGTGCTGGGTCTGCTGGCTGTGGCCGATGAGGTACGCCCCACGGCTCCCAGCTTGCTCAACCAGCTCCGCAAACTCGGTATCAACGCCACCGTCATGCTCACGGGCGACAACGACGCCACCGCCCAGACCGTCGCCCAAGCCGTCGGCGTCAATACCGTCTTCTCCAACCTCCTGCCCGAAGACAAAGTCACCGCCATTCAGCAGCTCCAGCAGCAATACGGCACCGTGGCGATGGTCGGCGACGGCATCAACGACGCCCCCGCCCTGGCCCAAGCCTCCGTGGGCATCGCCATGGGCGGCGCAGGTAGCGATGTCGCTCTGGAAACCGCCGATATTGTCCTCATGGCCGATCGCCTCGAAAAGCTAGAGCAGGCCATTCGTATCGGCAAACGCTCCCAGCGCATCATCCGCCAAAACATCGCGATCGCCCTGACCTCGATCGCCCTGCTGATGGTCGCCAACTTCCTGGGTGAACTCACCCTGCCTGCCGGAGTCCTCGGCCACGAAGGCTCGACGCTACTGGTCACGCTCAACGGCTTGCGGTTGTTGAGGGGATAATCGGGGACAGGTCGGCTAGGTCGGTGATATCGCCAGATGGTCAAACTTGTCGCGCCGCTACCTGAAGCTGTTATGCATCTCAAAGATTTCTTCTCCGGTGCCAATCACCAGCTGATTAGCATCGAGTCTTTTTGTCGTCGAACGCTTGAATTCACCTGAAAGAAATGCCCCTTGGGGGCATAGAACATCAGTCAGCAAACTGATAGCTTGCTATGAATAACATTTTCTCATTGAGTTTCATCGCAGTCTGAAAGCTCTACCTTTATCGATTTTTTCTAACCACAACATATGGGCTTTGCACTAAGTTATGACCATTAGAAAGCCCAATCCTGCCGATGAGCGAAGCCCTTCGCTTCACCGTCATGGAGATGAGTCGGCAACCTCTCACCAGCACGTTCATGATCCTGAATCACTCCAGCACATTATTAACCGACTAGCCCGGATAGAAGGCCAAGTTCGGGGGATTCAAACCATGATTCGCAATCAGCGGTCTTGTCCTGACGTTTTAGTGCAAATCGTTTCTGTGCGGGCTGCTTTGGGGCGGGTCGGCCGCATTATTTTGGATGAGCATCTTAGCGATTGCCTCACACGGGCGGTGGAAGAAGGCAATATCCAGGAAGAAATGAAACAACTGAAAACGGCACTGGATCGCTTTTTGCCCTGAGTTAATGATTGACCTGCGATCGCACCATTGCGTGAGGTCATCCATCAAACCAAGCTAATGCCCCTCAGGGGCATAGAACATCGGTGAGCGATTTGATAGGCTTTTCACCGGGTGGAAAAATAATGGAAACAAGTCCGTCTTGACTAGGCATGGCGAGCACCTTGCTGTTGGTTCAATGCCTGGGAGATATCAATTTTCATCAATGCATTTCCCCCTTAAAAAGTGATAACGTTCGTTGAGAGAACTAGATCCTGATGGCTTACGAGCTTCCAGCTTTACCCTACGACTACACAGCTCTTGAACCCGATATTTCTAAGAGCACTTTAGAGTTTCACCACGACAAGCATCATGCCGCTTATGTGAGTAAGTTCAATGCGGCAGTAGCAGGCACTGACTTAGATAGCCAGCCGATTGAAGCTGTGATCAAGGCGATCGCGGGCGATCCTGAAAAGAGCGGACTGTTCAATAATGCGGCTCAAGCTTGGAACCATACCTTTTACTGGAACAGTATGAAACCCGGTGGTGGCGGGATGCCTACAGGCGACCTGGCAAAGAAGATTGAGGCTGACTTTGGCAGCTTTGAGAAATTTGCCGAAGCCTTCAAGAATGCCGGAGCGACTCAGTTCGGTAGCGGCTGGGCCTGGCTCGTGCTAGACAATGGCACCCTCAAAGTCACTAAAACGTTGAACGCCGATAATCCCCTGACCAGTGGGCAGGTGCCGCTGCTGACGATGGACGTCTGGGAGCACGCCTACTACCTGGATTACCAAAACAAGCGCCCTGACTATATCGGAGCCTTCTTAGGGAGCCTGGCTAATTGGGATTTTGCCGCCCAAAATCTGGCCGCTGCTTGAGTCATCCTGAGCCTGTTCATGACTTCAACTGGCTGAGCCAACGCCACTCTGTCGCTGCGTTTGAAGTCTGGCTGCACGGCTCTGTCTCGCCGAGGCAGAGCCACTTTATTCGGTTTTATCCAATTCCATTATGATTCTGAACCCTGATTACCCTCACATCGTCTGGTCGTTCACCTATCGGGGCTGGCGACTAGAGATTGACCAAAGCGCAGAGGAGGGTCAAACCCTGTATGCCGTTTGGGCGAATCACGAGGCGGGCTGTGCGGTAGCGGTTCCCTGTGCTTTCACCCAATCAGAGGCGATTAAGCGAGCCAAACGATATGTGGATGTCCGCATGAACACCCCTGCCATCAAAATTGTGTGAGGTTGCTATGAGTCTTAAACAACAGTTCTTGCTGGGAAATTTAGGTGCTGCTCTGTTGGGCATAGGGTTGGTCGGTTGCGGTGCTGGCCCAACGGAGTCGGCAGATGTCTCAGAACCCGCTGAGTCGGTGACTCGGACAGGTTCAGCAGAGCAAATTGTGCTGGCGATCGCGGGCGAAAGTGAAGAGGGCTACGACCCGACCCTGGGCTGGGGTCGCTACGGGTCGCCCCTATTCCAGAGCACGCTGCTGAAGCGGGATGCTGACCTCAACATCGTCAACGATCTGGCGACGGACTACACCGTGAGTGCAGACGGGCTGACCTGGACGGTGACGATTCGCGACGATGCGGTCTTCTCCGATGGCGAACCCCTGACCGCTGAGGATGTAGCCTATACCTTCAACCAGGCAGCCGAAAGTGGTGGTTTGACAGACGTAACTGTTTTGGAAGAAGCGGTGGCCGTAGACGACACCACCGTTGAGTTGCGCCTCCAGGAACCCCAAAGCACTTTCGTGAATCGCCTGATTACCCTGGGCATTGTGCCCGAACATGCCTACGGGTCGGACTACGCCCGCAACCCGATCGGCTCTGGTCCTTACCAGATGGTCCAATGGGATGAAGGGCAGCAGCTCATCGTCGAGGCCAACCCCGACTACTACGGCGAAGCGCCCGGCATTGATCGCCTCGTCTTTCTGTTTGTAGAAGAAGATGCCGCCTTCGCTGCCGCCAAAGCGGGACAGGCCCAGGTGGCGAGCGTCCCCCAGGCGCTAGCGGTGCAGACCATCGAGGGGATGACCCTCTATGACGTCACCAGCGTCGATAATCGGGGGCTGATGTTTCCCTACATTCCGGCATCGGCAGGGGAAACGACGCCCGATGGCGACCCGATTGGCAATGATGTCACAGCCGATCCGGCGATTCGGCAGGCGGTGAACTACGCGATCGATCGCCAAGCCCTGGTGGATGGCGTTTTGGAAGGCTACGGCTCCGTCGCCTATGGCCCTGTCAGCGGGCTGGCCTGGGAAGAACCCAGCGCGGCGATCGAAGATGCCCAGCCGGAAAAAGCCCAGGAAATCCTAACGGCGGGTGGCTGGGTCGATAGCGACAGCGATGGGGTGTTGGAAAAAGACGGTCTGAAGGCCGAATTCACCGTTCTCTACCCCGCCAGCGACAGCACCCGACAGGCCCTAGCCCTGGCGACGGCGGAGATGTTGAAACCCATTGGCATTCAGGCCAACGTCGAAGGCAAAAGCTGGGATCAGATTGAGCCCGCCATGCACAGCAACGTGGTGGTATTTGGCTGGGGCAGCCACGACCAGACCGAGATCTACAACCTCTATCACAGCCAGTCGGCCCAGGGAGATTTCAATAACGCCGGGTACTACGCTAACCAGGCCATCGACGAAACCCTGGATCTGGCCATGGGTGCCCCCTCGGAGGCTGAAGCGATCGCCTTCTGGAAAGCCGCCCAGTGGGATGGCAACCAGGGCTTTACCGCCAAAGGGGATGCGGCCTGGGCCTGGCTGGTGAATTTAGACCACACCTACTTCGTCAGCGACTGCCTGGATATCGGTCAACCTCAAGTGGAACCCCATGGCCATGGCTGGCCGATCACTGCCAACATCGCTGAGTGGGAGTGGACATGCAATTAAGGCCAATCGCAACCTTTGCGGCTCAGAAGCTGCTGCGGCTGGGTCTCTTGCTGCTGGCGGTGGCGATCTTCACCTTCGTGCTGCTGAGTCTGTCCCCCATCGACCCGGTGCAGGCCTACATCGGCGCCGACATGCTCCAGATCAGCCCCGAGCAGCGGCAGTTGATTGCTGAACGCTGGGGGCTCGATCAGCCGATGATTGTCCGGTTTTGGGACTGGCTGGGGCAGCTCCTGCAGGGCAACTGGGGCACCTCGATGGTGTTTAACCAGCCCGTGGGCGAGGTGATTGCCAATCGGTTTTGGGTGTCGCTGCAAATGCTGGCGATCGCCTGGCTCCTCTCCGGCATCCTCGGTCTGGGACTGGGCATTCTGTCCGGGGCACTGGCCGGTTCCTGGGTTGACCGGGTGATTCGCCTCTACGCCTACACCCTGGCCTCGTCACCTACCTTTTGGGTAGCCCTGCTGCTGCTGATTGTCTTCTCGGTGTCCCTGAGGGTCACGCCCATTTGCTGCGCCGCACCGCCGGGCGTGTTGGCCGAAAACGTCACCTTCTGGCAGCATCTCCATCACCTATTGCTACCCGCGATCGCCCTCAGCATCATTGGCATTGCCAACATCGCCCTGCACACGCGCCAAAAGCTGATCGACGTGCTGCACAGCGACTACATCCTGTTTGCCCGCGCCCAGGGTGAACCCCTCTGGGGTGTGATTCGCCACCACGGCTTTCGCAACCTGATTCTGCCTGCCTTGACCCTGCAATTCGCCTCCTTGAGTGAGCTGTTTGGCGGGTCGGTGCTAGTCGAGCAGGTATTTGCCTATCCCGGTTTGGGCGAGGCCACGGTACAGGCCGCTCTCCGAAGCGACGTGCCGCTGCTGGTGGGCATCGTGTTCTTCAGCGCCCTCTTCGTCTACACCGGCAATACGCTGGCCGATCTGGCCTATCCCCTTGTTGACCCCCGCATTCGGTTAGGAGGAAGTTAGTTTTTAGTTTTGAGTTCTTAGTTTTGAGTTTTTAGTTCTTAGTTCTCTATTCCAAGTCTCAATTCAAAACTCAACATTCAAAACTCAAAACTCAACATTCAACCCTATTCATTCAAAACTATTCATGTCCCTCACCACCACCACTACTCCAGCTACCGTCCCAAGACGCCACAGCAATCGACGACAGCGCACCCTTTGGGGCATTACTCTCTGTACGCTTTTGCTGCTGGCGATTATCCTCAGCCCCTGGTTCATGGGCGATGCGGGTCTAAGTACCGTGCTCACCCAGCGCAACCAGCCCCCCTCTCTGGCTCACCCCTTCGGCACCGACTGGCTCGGGCGGGATATGCTGAGTCGTTCCCTCCACGGCATGTCCCTGAGCTTGCGCATTGGCCTCCTCGCCGCCGCTATCAGCGCCCTAATTGGCACTGGCCTGGGATTAGCAGCGGGTACCCTCGGCGGCTGGATCGACGCCGTCATCACCTGGATTATCGATGTGTTTTTCAGCCTGCCCCATCTGGTGCTGCTGATCTTGATCGCCTTTGCCATGGGCGGCGGCACTACCGGCGTGATCGTCGCCGTGGCCCTCACCCACTGGACCAGCCTGGCCCGAGTCATCCGCGCCGAAGTACTACAGGTCAACAGCTCCGACTACGTCCACCTGTCCCGCCGCTTCGGCCGATCGCCCCTCTGGATTGCCCGCCACCACATGGTCCCCCACATCATTCCCCAACTGCTAGTGGGGCTGATTCTGCTGTTCCCCCACGCCATTCTGCACGAAGCGGCACTGTCCTTTATCGGGATTGGGCTGTCGCCGCATATCCCGGCGATCGGGATCATCCTGGCAGAATCCATGCGCCACCTCTCGACGGGCTATTGGTGGCTTGGCGTTATGCCGGGGCTGCTGCTGCTGCTCTCGGTCAAGGCTTTCGACTGGTTGGGGGAAAACGTACGGGCGTTGCTCGATCCGAAGACGAGTCAGGGGTAAGAGGGTGCAAGGTTTAAGGTGCAAGGTATACGGTGCAAAGTGCAAGAGCGGTGCAAGGTGCGCCGTAGACCGTAGACCGTAGACCGTCAACCCTAGACCCTAAACCCTAAACCTTAAACCCTGCACCCATCCACCCATCCACCCATCTACCCGCCCCCCATGCTCTCAGTCTCCAATCTCGGCATCACCTTTACCCAGTACGACCAGGGATTGCACCGCAAGCAGCTCACGGTCATCACCGACCTGGATTTGACCGTTCAGGCGGGAGAACTGGTAGCGGTGGTGGGCGCGAGTGGTTCGGGGAAGAGTCTTTTGGCCCATGCCCTGTTGGGGATATTGCCGGAGAACGCTCAGCTATCCGGGAAGATGGAATTTCAGGGAGCACCGTTGACTCCAGAGCGGTGCGAGGCTTTGCGGGGTAAGGCGATCGCCCTCATTCCTCAGTCCGTCGGCTATCTGGATCCGTTGATGGCCGTGGGGCGGCAGGTGCAGCGGGTGGGACAGCTCAATGGCCTACCCGCGCGATCGGCCAGAACCCTGATGGAGCGCACCTTTGCCCGCTATGATTTGCCTGCCTATACGCCGAAGCGCTACCCGTTTCAGCTCTCGGGGGGGATGGCACGGCGAGTGCTGGTTTCGACCGCAGTCATGACGCAGGCCCAGCTCGTCATTGCCGATGAGCCGACACCGGGACTGCACCCGGATGTCGTCACCGAAACCTTGAACCATCTGCGAGAACTGGCTCAGGAGGGACGGGGCGTGATTCTGATTACCCACGACATTGAAGCGGCATTGCAGGTGGCCGATCGCGTGGCAGTGTTCTATGCCGGCACCACCGTCGAAATCGCTGACGCCCAGGATTTCACCACAGGCAATCTGCGGCATCCCTACACCCAAGCGCTCTGGCGATCGCTGCCTCAAAATGACTTCGTGCCGGTGCCGGGCAACCAGCCAAGCCCGGAAAGTTTGCCGTCAGGGTGTTTGTTTAGCGATCGCTGTCCCTGGGTGACAGCAGATTGCGAAGTTGCGCGTCCTGAAGCCAGGTTTGTCCGTCAAGGTTGGGTGAGGTGTATTCATGCTGAAGGGTGAAAATCTCTGGTTTCGCTATGGGGCTAAACTGCCGTGGGTGGTGCAAGACCAATCATTCCCGATATTACCGGGGGAAATTGTAGGCCTGATAGCTCCCTCCGGCTATGGCAAAACCACCCTTGGCAAACTGCTGGCAGGCTATCTATTGCCGACCCAAGGCCACGTCACGCTGGACGAACAACCCCTGCCCAGCCGAGGCTATTGCCCCGTACAGCTGGTCTTTCAAAATCCGGAGCTGTCGGTCAACCCCCGCTGGCGCATCGATCGGATCTTGCGGGAAGGGCACCCGCCGCAACTGCACTACCTGGATGCCCTCGGCATTCACCCCGGCTGGATGACCCGCTACCCCCATGAGCTGAGTGGGGGAGAACTGCAAAGGGTGGCGATCGCCCGCGTTCTCAACCGCAACACCCGCTACTTGATCGCCGACGAAATGACCGCCATGCTGGATGCGAATACCCAAGCGCTCATCTGGCAGGTAATTTTAGAGTTTGTCCGTCAATATCAGGTTGGGGTGATTGCAATTAGTCATGATCAGCCTCTGCTAAAGCGAATCTGTCAGGGACATTCCATCAAGCGCTTGACCGATAGTGCCCAACTAACGGTAAACCCTGGGTTATCTCTTCCAAGACCTTTTTGAACCTGCAATAGGATAGGGCAATGATCCTACCTATTGCAGAACCGCCGAAGCCGACCCACCGCGAGATCGCGTCACCTCAACTTGCCCGGACACCACCGACAAGATCGCTGATGTGATCGACGCCATTATCAAGTGGAACACGGCTTCAGCAGAGGCATAAAGGTCAGCTGCTTTGTCGTTTTCTAAGATTCCAACTGAACGACAGACATCCTTGCCATCCAAGAACGATCTTCGAATGTGCTGTCCTAGCGAACGACGGGTTGCTCTGCTGCCTGGTGCCCTAATTGGAGAATGTCGCTAGCGATCGCTTGAGAGGCTGTGTCAGCGATAGCGTGCCAGTCATCGTCAGTGAAGAGATGAGCAAGCCTAGTTCCACCCGAGTTTGTGTGGAGTAACCGTGAGGGAGAGGTCATAGGAGGCAAAAGCCATGACCAAGGAACGACCTACGAAGAAAAGGACTGATTAGGAGAGAGGGCATCATTTAGGTAGGTACACGGGTGGGCTAACACTTGTGGAACCTCACATACTCTTGAACTTGAGCGCGCACGGTCGATGCAATTGCTCCCAATGTTGTCATAGGCCGGTTTTGCTCACAGGCTTCTTGATACAGCAGTTCTGCCATACGCTGGCCTCATTGCAGTAGTTCTCGACGTTCCTCGGGTGTCATGGCAGAACTGCTCGCATTGTTGATGACAGCACTACTCTCATCTTCCTCGACAGAAAGTGACGTGCTCCCTTTTGACTTTAGACTGAACTCAAAATGCGTTCGCCGTTAGCTTTCCATCCCTGAATACTCGGTGGAAAACCTTGAATGTTACTGTATCCCAGCATTTGTAAAGCCATTACGCCCATGGCTGTACGATAGCCAGAGGAACAATAAAGAATGACAGGACGGTCTTTGGAGACTTTTTCCAGATTTTGCGTGAGCGATCGCAACGGAATATTGATGGCACCTGGAATATGGCCGCTCTTAAATTCTGCAGGCTCGCGCACATCAATCAACACAGCCTCTTTATCCTGGAGAAGTTTTTTTAACTCGCCAATTCGCTTCACGGTGTAGTAATTATCGGGGAGTGATTGAAGAAATTCATCTACCCCTAAAAAAGATGAGCGATTGTCAATGCTCTCTAAGGAGCTCCCGGTGGTTAGGGGATTGGCCATTGCCGCAGCATGCGGTATGCTTCCCCACCATAAACCGATGGATAGCCAGCCAATGATTAAGGTCAGCGTAATTTTCTTCATAGCTGAAATTAGGGTAATCAAACGTGGATTATGGCTAAGCCGACTGTTCTAGCTGGGGCGGGCTTTCAGGAATAGGGCCAAAGATGCGATCAGTAAATCGCACATACCAGGCCGCTGCCTGCACCTGAATGATATAAGCCATGGCGATAATCAAGGCGATTTCCGATCCCTGTTCTTTGCCAAAGGCGGTCATGGCGATCGCTAAGGCAATGGACAGGTTGCGCATGACAGTGCCATACACCAGGGCGATCGCATCCCCGCGATTAAAGAACACCTTGCCCACAATCGTGCTGAGCAGAAAATTGCCGAGGTACAAAATACCCAGAGGAATCAAAAATGACAGCAGTTCTAAGGGGTTGGCCACAATATCCTTGGCCTTGAGTGCCATGGCTACAAAGACAATGCCCAACACACCAATGGTGGAAAAGGCGGGAAACTTTTGCTTCAGGTTTTTGTTGTACTTATCGGCCCCCACGAGCTGAATCAGTGAGATGCGGGTAACAAACCCGAGGATCATTGGCAGAAAGACAATAATCACAATCTGCTTAAAAATGCTGGAAAGGGGAATTTCAACCACCGTTCCCATTAGCCATTTGGCATAAAACGGGGTGGCCACGGAACCCAAAATCAGCCCAATCACGGTCATCTTGACGGCGGCGCTGAGGTTGCCTTTGGCAAAGCCCGTCCAGGAAATGGTCATGCCGCTGGTAGGCAGCAGGGAAGCCAGCAGCAGGCCCAGGGCCACCAGGGGGCGATCGCCGAAAAACACCTTGCCCATGGCAAAGGCAAAAAACGGCACCACGGCAAAGTTGATCGCCTGAGTGACCACCTGCACCTGGGTATCGCCCCCCGACAGGACTTTTTGGATTTGCAGATTAATCATCATGGGATACACCATGAGGAATGTCAGGGGAATGATCAGCGATTTTAGGGGAGCTGGATTCGCGATCGCTCCCACAATAATCCCCGCCACCATAAAGGCGGGAATGGACCAAACTAGATTTTTTTGAATAAAGCCCAAGACTTTCCACATGGGACGGCTCTCCTTAATCGTTGTGATGATGAATGATGGTTTGCTTAATCTGAAACCTCAGCGGTTTTCGCGGTGCCCTTTTGAGTGGGGAGTCCGGCTTTTTGCCAGGCCATCATGCCCCCGGTAATGTTGAATACTTGGCTAAAACCGGCTTTCACGAGTGTCTGCGCCGCGATCGGGCTGCGGTGAGAGGTCAGACAAATCAGGGCAATGGGAGTCTCTTTGGGGAGTTGTGCAAACCACTGTGGTAAGACCCAGGAGCGCAGGATGGGTACTCGGCTTCTTTTCTGGCAAGGCGGCCAACCAATTCACGGCCCATGCCCCCGGCAATCAAGACTTGAACCTCATCCAGGGGATGGGTCGCGTAGGGCGAACTGTTGTGGAATGATTGCTCTTTGGGTAACTCTAAAAATGATTTGCCTAAAACGGCCGTTTGGTCGATGTCGTAAATCCAAAAATTTTGACATCGACCAGCATGAGGGGTGATGGTCTGTTTATCTTGACTGGCGATCGCGATTTTCATAGCTGGGTTTTCTCTCTTAAGAATGTTGAGCTTCGTTCTGAATGGGTGTTGCTAAATTCATCTGATAGCAACGATAAATTCGGGTGGTTATGCAGGCGGGCTCTATGGGTTTCCTTGCACCACCAATACTGAGCAAGCGACATGGTGCAAGACATAATTACTCACGCTGCCCAGGAACATCTCGGAGATCCCTCCCAGGCCTCGACGCCCTAACACAATCAAGTCGGCTTCCCATTCCTGGGCCAAGTCGCGAATCAAGGGACCTGGGTGACCCACGGCACACCGAGACTGAACCGGGATGTGCTGTTCGGTTGCTTGAGCGACATAACGTTTTAACCAGTGCCGGGTCTCGCTAAGCTTTTCCTCTAACTGGCTTTGCTGAATGTTGGCAAAGGCCCCCGACAGGTCGGTCTCCATTTCAATCGCGTCAAAGGCACCGAGCCCCAGATGAAAGTCCCAGTCCAGGGCAGTGAACAGCATCAACTGGCTATCGTTGTCCAAGGCCGTTTTGATTGCCTTGGCAAAGACATCGTCAGCCTGCTGAGAACGATCTAGAGGGACTAAGATTTTGGTGAACATGGTAATTCTTCCGGTTTTCTGGGCCAAGTCAGGTGTTTGTTAAGTCCCTAGACCCACCAGGGCTGTTCTCCTGTCCGGGGGTCAGTTTCATTCCAGGGATAAATCCAGATGGCGTCATCTTTCACCGCCACATGCACAATCTTGAGCGGCAGAGGAGCTGGCCCTCGAACAACCTTGCCATCGGGATCGTAGAGCGATCCATGACAAGGGCATTGAAACTGTTGAGCATTCGCATTCCAGGGAAAAGTGCAGCCCAGGTGAGTGCAGTTATCGACAATTCCCATCGGCGATAAGGAACCATCATTCTGGATGGTCAGATAGGTCGGTTCACTCGCTAAGCCCGCAATCAGGGCGCGAGTGCCAATGGGTTCAGCCAGAATTTGACTCGCCGGAATGGGATTACCCAGTTTGTCTTTAGCGAGAATCCCGCCCCCTTCAGTCACCTCCCGAGGCGGCACAAAAAAATTGGCAATGGGGTACAGCGCCGATCCAGCCGTGGCTGCCACCGTTGCCCCGGTCAGAAAGTTGAGCAATTGCCGTCGTGACAATGACGGGTTTTCATAAGGAATGGCATTTTCCATCATTCAAATTCACTCCAGTTATTTTTATGACAGTGCAGAAAGAAATGGTTCGGTAGTTCTCTCAAAAACCCAGTTTTTTAGGACTCACCCAGATTGCAGCGGCGGGTTGATCCGGTAGACCCTGAAGATTGATTCAGGGTCTAAAACCAAGAAGCTACCGGGGGGTAGTCACTCTTAATCCTGGGAGCAACGACTGCAGAGGAAAGCTGCTAGGAATCCAGGTCATGAGTCAGAGGAAGCGATCGCTCACCCGGCCTGAAAATCTCCATCGCACATTTACCCCCCGTGGATAAAATCGTCGGACCTTATGACAGGGATTGGTTGGACTTGCGAGTGTTGATGCCGAGCAACCCGTACAGGGCACAGGAACCAATCAGTCCCGTGAGCAGAGCGACACCCCCGACTACAGCTAGCCCGATGCCGAGGGCTGACCCCGCATAGGTAAACAGCCCCAGATACAGCAGAACAGCGGCGGCGATTAGGCGCAGCAAGCGATCAGTAGTACCGACATTGTTAAACATGGGATTTATCTCCAAAAAAATCAATCAAAATTGAATCCGTCAAAATGGAATCAGGTGAATGTGTGGATGTCTGGATGTTGTGAGCACCGGCTAACCGTTCAGGAACTCAACATTCAAGGACTTGGGCGAAACTTAGGCCACCCCAGCCATCTCAAGTGCAGCGGCGGCAGGTAAGCGATCGATCACAGCCTGCATCTTTGCGCTAGCTTCCAGGGCGATCGCCTTGGCCTCGGGGGTATGTACCATCAAAAACATCATCAGCGGATCAACTGCTGAGACTTCGACGCGACCATCTTCATGCTCTTGGACCACCACATTGCAGGGGTAAAGCGCCCCGGCTTTGTCATCTGCCTGAATCATGCTGTAGGCGATGCCAGGGTGGCAAGCCCCGAGAATTTTGTAATTCCGAAAGTCTTTGCCGAGCTTTTTCTTAAAGGCGGCTTGCACATCAATTTCGGTCAGGATCCCCAGTCCTTCTTCTCGAAGGGACTCCGTCACCTGCTCTATGGCCTCTTCAAAGGAGGAATTTACAACTTTACTAAAGTGATACATCACTCATGACTCCGTTTGTTTCATAGTTCGAGTCAGGGAAACTGCCTATCAATCAGGCGACAAAGATCGCCTTCAGACATAGACAGACCCTCGATTAACCAATCATCTGTTCATTGTATGACCAGATAGTAATATAGTAACTCAATAGCTCTTTGCTTTTGGCTGACCGGCGAGAAAGCAATCTTCAGGAAAGGTGCATAGATTTTAGTCTATTTATGACATTATATAACTACTTAGTAGTATGGTTTAGTAAGAGGTGTCTGGTTGCCCTCAAAGGAAGCGGCTCATCACTTCCTCGAATTGTTGACTTATCGTCCGATGGGCCGGCGCTCAGGTGTTTAGAGAGTGGAATGTCCCCAGGGGATGAAGCAACACCTATAAAAAGTCCGAATAACAATAGAGGATGCAAGCACGCTATGGCTAATGTTGTAGTTATTGGGGCCGGATTGGGGGGCTTGCCCGCCGCCTATGAACTCCGGCATCTGCTGCCGTCAGAACATACGGTCACCTTAGTATCGGAGCAATCGGAATTCACCTTTATTCCAGGGTTGATTCAGGTCGCCTTCAATTTGAAGCCATTAGCACAGGTTCAACTGGGCTTGGCTCAACTGGCTCACCGTCATCATCTCAATTGGGTACCGGGTAAGGTCACGGCCCTTGACCCCGCCCACCAGCGCCTAACGGTTGAGGGGCAGGAGACGATCGCCTATGACTACTTACTCATCGCGACCGGCGCATCCCTTGCCTGGGACTGGATACCTGGCACTGGCCCCCATGGAGGCTACACCCACTCTGTCTGCACCCCCGACCACGCTCTCGAAGCCCGTCAAGCTTGGCTCGCGTTTCTTGAAAACCCTGGGCCGATCGTCGTCGGTGCGGCTCCGGGAGCCGGGTGTTTTGGCCCCGCCTATGAATTTGCCCTGATTGCCGATCAAGAATTGCGCCGCCGGGGGTTACGACACCAAGCGCCGATCACCTACGTCACTCCAGAACCCTATGCCGGACATTTGGGGGTTTCCGGCGTTAAAAACGCCCGTGAACTGACCGCAGAGCTGATGCAAAAACGCGGGATTGAGGTGATTGACAATGCCACTATTGCGGCGGTGGAGCCTCAAGCGGTGACCCTGGCCGATGGCCGCCAGTTGCCCTTTGATTACGCCATGATTTTGCCAGCCTTTCAGGGGGCGCAGTTTATTCGAGCGGTGCCTGGACTCGGTGATGAAAAGGGCTTCATCCCCATTTTGCCGACCCAGCGTCACCCTCAGTTTGCCAACATCTATGCCGCCGGAGTGAGTGTCAAATTGGCCCAACCCGATGTCACCTCGGTACCGATTGGGCTACCCAAAAGTGGGCAAATGGCTGAAGCGATGGCGACCGCTGCGGCCCACAATATTGCGGTTGACCTCAAAGCCATCAACGCCAACCCTCAAGTACCAACCTTAGAGGCCCTCTGTTTTGCTGA